>JANMST010000238.1:0-6148 GCA_031389635.1 Acidimicrobiia bacterium
AGCGGGTGCTGTCCTAACGTGGGCCCGTGGCGGGTCGCCTGATCTTGTGCGCAACACCAATCGGCAACCTGAGTGACGCCTCTCCCCGGCTGGCCGAAACCCTAGGCAGTGCCGACCTGATCCTGGCGGAGGACACTCGCCGCTCTTCGACCTTGCTCAGGTCACTGGGTGTCAACAAGCCGCTCCGTTCGTACTTCGCCGGCAACGAGAATCGTCGCGCGGTCGAACTGGTCGACCTTCTGAAGGAAGGAAAGACCATCGCCCTCATCACAGACGCAGGAACCCCGGCCATCTCAGACCCCGGTGTGTCGGCGGTGTCTGCCGCTCGTGAAGCAGGGGCGGTCATAACCGTGGTGCCCGGTCCCAGCGCGGTGACTGCTGCGTTGTCGGTAAGCGGCCTACCCAGCGAGAGGTTCGTCTTTGAGGGGTTCCTTCCAAAGAAGGGCGGGGAGCGAGACCAGCGTTTGGCGTCTCTGGCCACAGAGACCAGGACCGCCGTGTTGTTCGTCGCCCCCCACCAACTCATCGACGACTTGAACGGCCTCGCCTCGATAGCGCCCGACCGGCCCCTGTGTGTTGCTCGTGAGCTGACCAAGATGTTCGAGGAGATCCAATGGAGCACTCCGGCGGCTGCGGCAGAACATTGGGCCGGGCGCGAAATCCTCGGCGAATTCACCCTCGTTCTAGGCGGAGGAAATCCGATCGAGCCCAATCTCGAGGAGAACGTCGTGGCGGTCCTGGCCGAGATCGACAAAGGAACCCAGATGAGCGAGGCGGTCCGAGCGGTGGCAGGGAGGTCCGGCGTCCCTCGCCGAACGTTGTACGAGGAAGTCCTGGCTAGAACTCGGGGAACCAGCCCCTGACGGTCGGACCGACCCCCGGGTCGCTGGCCGCAATGAAGACCAGCTCATCACCGGAAGTCGACACGAACGCATATCGATCCCCGGTGTAGATCTGCGAATTCTCTTCGGCCACTGGATCTGTCAGATCCATGCCGATGCCGACGTAGTCGTTGAGGGCCTGGCCCAACTCAGCTGCATCACTGGCGGTATCACCCTGGAAGACCATCAACAACACCACGTTGGATCCGTCGAAGTAGACGCGATAGGAGTCGCCACCCCATCCTTCGGAAGCTGCGTCGGCTCCTCCCAGCACCTGGTCGAACATGAGGCGAAACCCGATCTCACCCCAGGTGGAGTCCTCGTTGATCTCATATCCAGTGAGTTCGTTCGTAGGCAGCGGAACCTCGAGAGGCACATCCCGTGGGTAATCGTCCGGCCAGATGACCTGCTCGCTCGACAACGGTGGATTGACGTAGGCATCGTCGACGGCTGCGAATCCGCCTTGGGAGAACAAGTGCTGGACAAAGGTGAAGCCAGTGTCGTAGGGAAAGGTGAGGCTGTCCTGCATGAAAGGGGGCACCTGATCGAACACAGTCGAGTCGACGCCGAAGGCCTCCTCGAGGAATTCCTGCTGGGCTTCGGCGTCTAGCTGCTGAACGTACAGCAGTTCTGCCAGGCTGGCGTCGCCTTCTATAAGCGCCTGGAACGCGGCGGCCTCGTCATACCGCTGATCGTCGAACAACTGGTTATAACGGTCGTTGAACTCGAGGACCTGGTCGGCCAGAGCGTGGGTGAGTTCGTGGACGATCGTCGCCTCCTCGAGGGGACTGAACTCATCCTGTGTGGCAGTCACCACAAGCTCGCTGGTGTCACCGTCGTAGAAGCCGGCTACGGCCTCTCCGTAGAGCGAGAGGATGGTCTCGAGAAGTTCGAAGTCGGCGGGCACCAGACCAAGCAGCCGGTACAGGGCCTCGTCGACTTCATGGTCTAGATAGTCCTCCAGCAGTTGATCGACCACACGGGTCTCCAACTCCTCGGGAGTCAGGACTGTCACCTGAGGGGCGGACAGGAATTCGAGACCCCGAATCTCTTCGGCGATCGTGATCAACCGGGAGATCTCCTCGCGCAGACTCTCCGGCAGCTCTTCTGTTCCCGGCGGGAGCGTTGCCAGGGTCGTTTCACTCGACGTGGTGGACTCACCTGCCGACGAAGTGGTGGTTGAACCGGTGGTGGAGGCAGCAGTCGTGGTCGATGCTGAAGGGGTGCACGCGCAAAGAACGAGCGCGACGAGAGCAACTCGGAGGCGGCGGGGTATCACCTGAATGAGGCTACCGGCCCCGTCGATCAAGTCTTACGGGCCGTTTGCCTCAGAATGCAGCCTGCGCTTTCGGCTTGTCAGCGAAACGGGCCTCGAAGCGCTCGGCCTTGGCCATGATCTGTGCCGGCAGTTCCATAATCTTGTCCTGGATCTCGGTGGCCTTGGCCGACAAGCCTTCCATCGATGCAATCCCCCATTGCTCCAGGAGGGGCATCAACACGCGATCGTGATGGATGCGGAGGTTGTAGACCCCGGCCTTGGCGATATCGATCGACCTCCGCAGGAATCCGGGGATGCCGATGCCAGGCATCTGGAAGTTGACCATCGTCTTGTAAATGCCCTCCAGGGCCACTGCCGGGGAATCCTTGAGCATCGCCGCCATCACTCCCTTGTAGAACATGAAGTGGTGGTTTTCGTCGGAGGCGATCTGACGCATCAGCTCGAAGGCCACCTCGTCTTCGGTGATCTTGCCGGCGTTGCGGTGGGAGACTCGGGTGGCGAGTTCCTGGGCGGAGGTGTACGCCAAGAGCTCGGCAGGATGCTGCCAGTTCGGTTGATAGCCAACTTGCATGGTGGCCATGCGATCGTCTTCGAGCTCGACGGGGTCGCAGTTCCGTGAGGTCAGGAGATAGCTGCGGATGGCGATGGCGTGCTGGCCCTCCTCAGCCGTCCAGAGACCGTTCCACTCCCTCCAGACCGAACTCTCCGGCAAATGCCGTTCGAGAGCGTTGTGGTAGTAGGGAAGGTTGTCTTCGGTGAGGAGATTGAGCACCAAGGAAGTCCGCGCCCGTTCATTGATCGTGCATTGCGACTCGTCCCACGGCTCCTTCTTGAAGTTGCGGCCGAGTTCCCACGGAATCATGTCGTGGAAATACCACGGCACCCGGCGGGCCCGATGCTCGGCGAGCAGACGCTCGACTGTGGGCTCTACTGCTTCGAGTAGCTCAAAGTGCTCGTTGATTGGCATAGGTCACCTCTTTGAAGCGGACAGGGCGGGAAAACCGACCCGGGACCATGAAGAAGCACAGCCCTGCTTTTACGACCCACCAACTATACGCTCGGTTACAACCTTCCCTAACGAATCCACTAGTGGCCGGTATTCGACAGACTGTCAGGTAATGCCAGCCTCGACGTAGTTTGGGATCATGAAAACAATCACCCGTCGAACTCTGATGATCTCGCTCGCCGTTCTTCTGTTAGGGGCTTGCGGAGACTCAAGTGCCGACACCACGACGACATCTGCAGCCACCACAAGCAGCACTGCGACGACCCTCCCCCCAACGATCTCCACCACCGCATCGTCTGAAGAGGATCTCCCCGGTGAGCCGATTGATTTCGGGCCAGCGGCCGGTGACGAAGTGGCGGTCGTGGGCGTGGCTTACGACGACGTTCTCAATGTTCGCGTCGCTCCCGGGACCGACTCCGAGGTCATCGTGGAGTTAGAGCCGACAGCGACGGGTCTGATCGGAACGGGTCGTGCTCGCTCTCTCCCGGAGTCGATCTGGTTCGAGGTAGAAGTCGGAGGGGTAACGGGATGGGTCTCGAGCGCTTTCGTCGGGTATCTCGGTCTCACCGATGACGCCACCGCCGAGGTGATTGAGACGCTCGACGAAACACCGGGAGCGGAGACGATGCTCGACCTCGGCCTGATCGTTGCCGAGGCGATGTCCTCCGAAGAACCCCCTTCGAGGATCGTCATGTCCGTGGCGCCGACAGTGGGAGATCTCGGCGAGGTCACCTACGACGTGGTTGGCTTTGGTGACGACGCTCTCGGCGGAGTCAGGCTCCACGTCTTCGGCGATCCGGCCGATGGCGGCCAGGGTTTCGTCCTGTCCAACGTCGAACGTACCTTCATTTGCAGCCGCGGCGCAACGGACGACGGTTTCTGTGTTTAGGTTCGAGGTTTGAAGTTTGAGGTTGGCTGTCCCCCTGCTTGCGGGGGGACCGACCGAGGCTTTGCGAGGGCGAGGGGGGTGCGCGAACTCTCGACGCATTCCATCCTCACAGCGCCGTCGGTGCGACTGGTGCCTCTAAGAGAGTAAGACCATTCGAGCGGGCTCCGTCCAGACGATTCAGCTACCGAGGTTGCACCTGTTCGGGGCTGAGAAGCCTCGTCAAAGTTGCCTGGTCATCAGAGGCAAGAGCCTGTTCGGCCCGGAGACTCTCCAAGTCGCGGTAGATCGAGGCAAGCGCTCGGACTACCCCCCCTTTGCGATACCCGACAAGAACGTTCCGGTCGATGGCGGTGCCAACGACCACTTCTTCATCGAAGCCCTGGGGGGTTCCGGTCATGTTGATCGGGACGTCGTAATGCTGACTCCAGAAGAACGGTGGGTCGTCGAAGGCGACGTCGTGCCCGAGCATGTTGCGAGCGGCAGTTTGACCCTGTCGTTGGGCCAGGACCCAGTGTTCGATGCGAACCAATCCGGCCCGCGGGTCCGGGTAGCGGGCCGCATCTCCGGCTGCCCAGATGTGGCGATCGGAAGTTCGAAGCCGGTCATCGACCAGAATCCCGGCGTCCACATCGAGACCGGCCTGCTCGGCGAGATCGACCCGGGGAATCACACCAATCCCGACAACGACCAAATCAGTCCGGATCGTCGTTCCGTTGTCGAGGACCACCTCCTTGGCTCTGATTTCGGCGACCGTTCGACCCAAATGAAAAACCACGCCGTGCTCCTGGTGAAGGGCGAGGGCGAATCGTCCCAACGTCTCACCAACCGCGCGGGCCAGGGGAACCTCCTCGGGTTCGACGACGCCTACGTTGATGCCCCGGTGTCGAAGCGAGGCGGCAACCTCCAGTCCGATAAATCCGGCGCCGACGATCACCGCGTTCTTGGCTCCGTCGAGGTCCCCGATGATCCGTCGGCTGTCCGCGAAGGATCTCAAGTAGTGGACATGGGCCAGGTCGGCCCCTTCGATGGTTAGACGCCGCGGTTCGGCCCCCGGGGCCAGAAGCAAGGCCCCGTACGGAAGCTGGCGCCCGTCAGCAAGCTTGACGAGTCGGTGGCTGGAATCGAGGCCGACAACGCGAGCATCGGCGATCAGGTCTATGTCGTTCTTCTGATAGAAGTCGACGCCCCGGAGCGGCATCCACTCCTCGGGAGCGGTGCCGGCCAGGTAGTCCTTAGAGAGGTTGGGTCGGTCGACCGGAGCTTCATCGCCGATGAGCGTGATCGGATTGGCGTAGCCATATCGGCGGAGCGTTTCGGCAGCTGTGGCGCCTGCCGCCCCCGCCCCGATGATCACGACCGACTCCGGACTGGAAGGAGGCGTTCGCATCTCCTTCTGCGAATCGACCGGCCCGGTGACATAGACCCGCCCGTCGCGTTCGGTTGCGAGGTAGACCGGGATTGGATCGAGAGCGGGGGCTCCGACCGCCTCTCCGGTGGCAAGATCAAAGATCGCGTGATGCCAGGGGCAATGGATCTGCGCACCGTCCGAAAGTCCATCGCCGAGTGGACCCCCATAGTGGGTGCAGCGCCCCCCTACTGCTCTCAGGCCTGCCTTGGTCCGCAGCACGATCACCGGTTTCCCGTCGACATGCCCGACCGCGGGGATTTCGCTTCCGACGTTGTCGGCAGCAATCCCTTCATCGGTGAGATCGGGCCCGACAAGCTTGATGTCGCCACCCATTGGTCCTCCTTCAGACGGTCAGTTCGCCAAGTTCGGCCGGCCGCCAAGCGGGAGACCGGCTGATCGCCGACTCTAAACACAATCTATCCGTTTTTAGATTCCGGGGATCCGGATTCGCGTGATGAACGCTCACCGGGGCAACAGGAGAACAATGACCAGGACGGCGATGGTCGCGTCAGCTGCCATGTGGGCGATCACGGGGAACCGAAGGCTCCCGCTCATGTGCCGTATCAACCCGAGCGCCGTCCCGCATCCCAAACGCCAGTCCGACCCCTGCCCACCCCGAAGGGAATCCCGCCACATGAAGAGTTCCAAAAGCGACCCCCTGCGCCACCAAAGCCGGAGCGACAGG
>JANMST010000327.1:0-1727 GCA_031389635.1 Acidimicrobiia bacterium
CGGATGGGTGCCGTACGCCAAGCAAGTCGGCCAGACCGGCAAGACGGTGAAACCTGACATCTATATCGCCGCCGGCATCTCCGGGGCGATGCAGCACCTGGTCGGGATGAAGGATTCCAAAGTCATCATCGCTGTCAACAAAGACGCCGACGCACCAATCTTCACAATCGCCGACCTCGGAATAGTCGGTGACGTCCACAAAGTGCTGCCGAAGCTGATCGAAGCCCTCGAGAAGAAGTAGCCGGCCGGCGGTCGGTTAGAACTTGACCCCGAAGGCTCCGGCGACTCCTCCGGCCCAATAGGTAGCCGGGACCGGACCGGCGACGACGGCCGACGCCAGTGGCCTTCGCCCGTGATGACCCCCGCTGACCAATGCCAGCTGGTCCCGGGTGTGGGCACCACCGTGGGCGCCCCGGAGAATGGGCGACTCATAAGGGCCGAAGTAGCGGCCGACCTCACACCACGTGAGGACATTGCCGTCGGTGAGGACAGTCCAACCCTCCACCCCTTCAATGTTCGACAGAACCTCCGGATTGAGGAGCCCGGCCACCAAAGCCGCGCTGCCTTCGTCAACGACGATCGAGTCGCCGTCGAGATGAGCCCGAAGGTCGATGCCAGGGCCATCGACTGTGTCCTGAACGTGATCGCTCACGACGACCAATACCCAGTCGTCCCAGCGCAGCCGGAGCATCTCGTCGACCTCGCCGATTCTCAGATCGATCCGGCGATAGGCGTCGGTTGCCTCCTTGGAACTCGGTCCGTAGACGTGGGAGAAGGTGTCGATGGAACCGAAGTACCCGAGCACAAACTCGGCCCCGGATTCGATCTCGGCAAGGAGCCTCGGCAGCACAGCGGTGTCGTCGGGATAACCGAGCAGGTCGAGATGCTCCACGACCCTCACGTCGCCATCCGGCGGCCAATGCCGGGCGGCGCCAGTAGCGCCCATCACACCGACCAGGTGGTGATCGCCGAGAACCGCAGCCGTCTCAACGTGGGAGAGCCGATCGAAGAGAGTCGGCAATCCCGGTCCTACCTCCCAGGCCCCTCTCACATCCCCGTTACGAATCACATGATTGGTGTGGATGCGATGGTGCTCCGGCCCGACGCCCGTGACGAAGGAAGCGTGGTTGGGATAAGTACACGAGGCCATCACCGACACCCCGGTGCCGGCGGCGGCCCCGTCGGTGTTGGCCCATCGCCACAGGTTGGGCGTCAGCCGGGGCGATAGCCGGGTCGGGTCGAAGGCATCGATTATCAAGAACATGACCCTCATGATTCAACCGAGGGTTTACCAGCCTCCGGCTCCAGATTGAAAAACCCCTAAGACGAAGGCGAGCGCATTCCTATGAATTACCCGATCTGCACCCGGGTCGGTCGGAGATCGATGGTCACGGAGACAAGAGCAGATTCGGCTGCCGCCATGCCTCCCCACGCCGGCTCTTTCGATAGGAACTCGAAACCGTTTTCGGGGCGGATCCACTCCTGTGTCAACCACTCCGGCTTGATCAACTCCGGCTTGACCCAGACGTTGTCACGATCCGGATGGGCGATGAGTGCCATTGCCTTGTTCCTTTCACTCCGAGGATGCGGTTCTGCGACCGCTAACAACAGAGAGCCCTGTCGAACCTGGAGTACAAGGATTTCGTGCTGGTGTGGGGGGGACTGATCGGTCCCCCCCACACACCGGCTATTTCACACGGTCCAAATGCGCACGCGCCCATCGGCAC
>JANMST010000434.1:0-5293 GCA_031389635.1 Acidimicrobiia bacterium
CCGCCCTGTTGATCGCCAGTTGTCTGGTCCTCCTCCTGGGTATGGCGGCGTTCGCGATCGACTACGGCTTTGGCCTCAACGAGCGACGCGCCGATGTGGCGGCGGCTGACCTCGGAGTGATGGCGGGAGCTGTGGAATCGCTCGGCACCACAGCCGACATCCGGGATCAGGTTCTGTCGTTCACCCGGCTGAACCTGTCGACCGTCTACACAAACTCCGAATGGCAGACACTTTGGCAAGGCTGTCGGGATACCGAACTGCCGGATCTGAATACCTCCGGGTACAACTTCATTCCGGTTGCGGCACCGACGGGGTGGACGGTTCAGTCGCCGTGGTGCATCAGCACCGATCCAGCTGGATTCGTGCGGGTGCGGTTGCCCGATCAGATCGTCGAGACCTACTTCGGCCGGGTGCTGGGCGTTCAGGAACTAGCAACGAATGCTGACGCTATCGCCCGCCTGGCTCCTCGCGGCGGAGGTGGCATCCTTCCGTTTGCCCTATTGGCGACGGCCGCCGACGGCACTCACGTGTGCCTGCGCGACTCTTCGGGTGGTCACGCCCAGGAACCATGCGACGGCCCCGACGCCGGCAACTTCGGGGCGCTGGAAGCACCGCTGTACGGGAATCAAGCGCTCGGTACCACGCAGAACTGCAATGGCGCTCCAAAGACCGAGGTCCTGGCGATAAACATCGCCCTCGGAATCGATCATCGGGTCGTGCCCGACGCCGATGGAAGTGCGGGCAATGAGCGCCTGGATCAATGCTCGGTCATCAATGCCGGGCAGACCCCTGACACCCTGAACACTTTCCAGGGGCTTTCAACCGGGGCTCAAGAAGGACTTGCCACCGGGGGCTCACCACTCCCGGGCGGCTACACGCCGCGCCTCCAGCAGGGAAGCAACCCGACTCGCAACGTCTACGGGTCCGATCTGGACGATGTCCCACTCTGGCAGTACCTGGATTCGAGTCTCGTCGGTGTCAGCGGAGGCGGGACTATCCCGGACTCCTGCGTGCGGTCGACGTTCTCCAACGCCTCCAACCCCGACAAGGATTGGGATGGCGACGGCACGCTGGATCGTCCCGGATCGTGGCAGCACATGGCACGGTGCCTGACCGATCACATCGCCGCCGGCGGACCCGCCTTGTTCCTCGAAAGTCTCAAGCAGTCGCCCCGATTCTCTTATGTGCCGCAATTCTGGGAAGGGAGCTTCCCGTCGGGCAACGGATGGCGTCACATCCTCCGTTTCAAGGCGACCTGGCTCCAGGCCACCTGGTGGAGAAAAGGGGGAACGACTACGATGTTCAATCCGGGCGAGGCGGGTTCGTTCAGCGGAGGAGGAAACTGGAGCCTGGTGCAGTTGAGCGGGATCCTGATCCCCGATTCCGCGTTGCCCGTCGATCTCCGCGGCACACCAGGCCCGAGCGGAGGTTTGGATCCCTACATCCCCGAGCTCTTTCGCTAGGCCCGAGACGTCCCTGAAGTCGAGCGCTGGCGGATCGTCTCGAACAAGATCACGGCAGCCGCAACGGACGCGTTGAGGGAATCGGCATTGCCCGACAGAGGCAATGTGACTTCACGATCGGCGGCCCCGCTCCACCGACGGGAGAGGCCGGTGTGCTCGCTACCGATGACGATCGCGAGCGGACCGGTGAGGTCGTGCTCCCACGGGACCCGGCCCGTCCCAACCATCGCTGAAAAGATCGCGATCGAGCGCTTCTTGAGAAACGCGATCGTCTCCTCGGTCGTTGCCACGGCCAGTGGAACGGTGAAAAGCGATCCGACCGAGGCTCTGACTACGTTTGGATTCACCATGTCGGTCACGGGATTGGCGACGATCATCGACGCTCCTGCACCGTCAGCCGAGCGCAGGATGGCACCGAGATTCCCGGGCTTTTCGATCGACTCGACCACGAGCACCAGTGCGGGTTCGCCAAAGACAAGGTCTTCGAGAGCGAAAGCTGGAGCGACCGCGGTTGCGACGATTCCATCGCGTCCGTAGGCGAGCTTCTGAAAGGCCATCTCACCGAGTTCCACCGAGCGGGGGTTCCCGGGCAGGATCAACGGGTCGGATCCACTCAATCGATACACCGCGGCGATCTGGATTCCGGCGGCGACCGCTCGCTCAACCTCCGGTCGTCCTTCGATGAGGAACAGACCGGTGAGTTCACGCTCGGCACGTTTGTGGAGGGCGGCTACCGACCTCACTTCGGGGTTGCTGGGGGAGGTGATCATTCGTCTGACAGGTAGAAGGCTTCCAACCTGCGTCGGGCGCGGTGGCAGGCGACCCGGACTGTGCCGGCCGTCACTCCGAGTCGGCGGGCAATCTCGTCATATTCAAGTCCCTCCACCTCACGAAGCCACAACAGTTCGCGGTCCTTTGGTGACAGGCTGTCGAGGGCGATCCGAACCCGGCGGTGCTCATCGCCCTGCATGGAGATGTCTTCCGGCGTGGAGGGGGACACCATGGCGTCAGTGGGCTTGGCGGCTCGCCGGCGACGAAACAGGGTGCGAAGGCGATTGCGGGCGATCGACCAGAACCATGCCTCGAAGGCCTCGGGGGCCCTCAGGCGATCGATGCGGGTGACGACAGCCTCACAGGTCTCAGCCGCCAACTCTTCGGCCTCGTGCCTTCCGAGACCGATACCGAGATAGAACGCGACGAGCCGCGGGAACCCCCCCCGCAGGACTTGAGACAACGACCGATCCTCCCCGAGGATCGCGAGCGTGATGACATCGATGCCGGGCGGCCATTCGTTGTTCTCGTAGCCAGGGCCGTCGCCTGGCCAAGATTGCATTGTCAGAGACTACGGCCCATTGTTGCCCTGGCCGTTGTTCCCGTTTCCGTTGCCATTCCCGTTGCTGGGTGCGGCGGCGGTTGTCGTGGTTTCCTTGTTCTGGCCGGGGGCATCGTCGCTGGGGTTGTCCTTAGAGTCTTTGTCCTTGTTCTGGCCCGGGGCGTCGTCGCTCGGCGAATCTCCGGTGTCGTCACCCTGGCCATTTCCGGGAGCGGTGACCGATGGGTTGAGCGGATCGTTGCCGTTCCCTTCGTCATTGACCTGGCCCGGGGTGGTTTGGGCCGGAGTAGCCGGGCCTGGATCGGTTTGACTTCCCTGCCCCTGGTTGCCCTGAGTTTCCAGTTTCTCAATCGCTGCGACCAGCAGTGCCTCGTCGGATGATTCGACGGCGAGTTCCTCGCGTAGGAAGGCGATCGCCTCCTCGGTATCGCCCCGAACGTTGAGTACCTCCGACTCGGCGAGCCGTTCCCGGGTTCGGTCGCCGACACCAAAGAGCCAGCCGCCAACGAGATCGCCCGCACGTTCGTACCCCCGGTCGAGCGAATAGAGGAGATCTCCAGGAGCAGACGCATCCGAGACCGCTGCCAGGCCCACGTTGGAAATCGCCAGCAGGCCCAGGGTGGCCAGTGCCACGACCAGGCCCCGAGGCCGATGACGCCGCTGCCTGGCGGTCAAGGTCCGCCCGACTACGGCCTCGGTCCGTCCCGTGGAAACCGTGTCGACCAGGGACCGCCCGTAGCTACAGAGGTCCTCTATTGCCTGGTCTTCGCGATGTCGAGTGCCCATTCGATTACAAGTCTCCCCGGGAGGTGATTTGTTACACGATCGCCCAGCTACAGGATCATTTGGGGGACCCGGTGCCCCAGGTCTGCCAGTGGACCACTTGATCGTCGGGGCGCCAGCCGCGTTTGAGCGAGCTCGAGCGGCGGTCGGGAGCCGGATGACCAACCGTCACGATCCCGATTGGCACCATCGGGGCGGGGATTCCCAGGAGATGCTGGAGATCGTCGCCGTCGGTTCCCAGGAACCCGGCGGCGAGGCCCTCGTCCACTGCCGTCAACAGCAACACCATCAGCGCCGCTCCGGCGTCGATCCACCAGAATGGCACCGGCCACTCGATCTCTTTGCCGGCGTCGTCGACCTTGTCGGGCTCCCGGTACCGCTGGTGATATGTCTCCTCCGAAATGCAGGCGACGATGTGGGCCGGAGCTTTGGATATCCACGGGTCGAAACCGGCTGCCACATACTCCGGCTCGTCGCACAAGTTGGCGATCGCGGTCCGGAGCTCCGGATCGGTGACAATGACAAAGGCCGTGCCCTGACTGAAGCCGGCCGACGGTGCCTTGCGAGCTGCCTGCACGACGCGCTCGAGAACATCCTTGCTGACGGGTTCGGGCGAATAGTTGCGCACCATCCTCCGTCGTCGGAGGACCTCCTGGTATTCCATCAGGACCCCCCATCCATTCCGGGCCGAACCGCCCTGAACAAACCCATCGCGATTGCAATGAGTCCGATAGCGAGGGTCAACATCATGGTTCCGCTGCTGAGGGCGAGCATGGCTGAGATCAGGAGCGCGAGGCCGGGCCCGGCCAGTAGAAACAGCCTCCAATGTGGGCGTCGCTGGGAGTCGACCATCCGTGCCGGATCGGCGGTTCCGAACCAGAGAAGCATTGCGACCGTCGCCAGGAGGACCACTACCTGGACGCTTCCGGCGGTGGCGAAGAAGAACATGTACAAGAGTCCGGCGCAGACCCCGAGGCCGAACAAAACCGATTTGAACCCATCGACCAGCCTGCCATATTTTTGCTGGGGGTTCACGATGGGGTCAGCTCGCGAACCCGTGGAGTGTGGATCTCTCCCGAGTGGGTAATGCAAGCCTGATCGAGTATCTCGTCTGTGAAGTCGAGCTCTCCACCGCCGCCGATCAGACTGACGAGTGCAGCGACATTGCGGGCGTACATCTGGCTGGCGTCGTAAGGCTTGCGCGCTGGGAGATTCGTGTAGCCGATGATGCTTACTCCCTCGATCACCACGATTTGGTCAGGTCGGGTCACCTCACAGTTGCCTCCGGTCGAGGCGGCCAGGTCGACGACGACCGAACCGGGACGCATCGAAGCAACCATCTCGGCGGTGATGAGCAGGGGAGCGGGGCGGCCAGGTATCGAAGCGGTGGAGATCACGACATCGGCGGCAGCGACAAATGGAGCGAGCCCGGCCAGGACGGCCTGTTCGGAAGTGGTGTCGAGTTCGCGGGCGTAGCCGCCACTCGCCGTTTCGTCCTGGGCCGGAACATCGATCTGGACGAAGGTGGCGCCGAGGCTTTGAACCTGTTCAGCCGCCGCCGCCCGAACATCGAAGCCCGAGACCACCGCTCCCAGGCGGCGGCAGGTGGCAATTGCCTGAAGTCCGGCGACACCCGCACCGAGGACCAGGGCCTTCCCGGGGGGTATTGTTCCGGCCGCGGTGGTCAGCATCGGGAAGAACCTGATCGCGCTGC
>JANMST010000505.1:0-25721 GCA_031389635.1 Acidimicrobiia bacterium
AGGGGGGTTCGATAACGCTACCGATCGGCCGCAGGTATGTGTCCGTCAGCAACCCCCGGCGATGAGCGCCGCGGCCGCCGCCCGAGCCTGACGATCGACTTCGATGACGTCTTCCAACGTGGATATTGGGACGTCGGCAACGGTCTCCATGGTTCCAGCGATAACCCGCGGAATCCCGGTGAACCCCAGACGACCCTGCAAGAACGCCTCCACCGCGACTTCGTCAGCAGCGTTGAAAACAGCTGGAACCGAGCCAGCCCTGCGGCCAGCCTCATAACCAAGCGCCAATGCCGGGAAGCCCGCCATATCGGGTTCCTCGAAAGTCAGGGCCTGGCCAGGCCACACGAAAGGTTCCACGAAGGAACGCCCGCGCCCGGGGTGGGTCAGGGCATACGCAATCGGGATCCTCATGTCCGGACGACCGAGGTGAGCCTTGAACGAGCCGTCGGAGAACTCAACCATCGAGTGCACGATGCTCTGAGGGTGAACCAGGACGGCTATCCGGTCGAAATCCAGGTCGAACAGGTAGTGCGCTTCGATGACTTCGAGGGCCTTGTTGACGAGAGTCGCCGAGTCAATCGTGATGCGCCTCCCCATCACCCAGTTCGGATGGCGAAGCGCCTGCTCGGGGCTGACGACCTCGAGTTGGTCATGGTCCCAGCCCCGGAACGGCCCGCCGCTGGCCGTGAGTATCACCCGTTTAATGCCTTCGGGGTGTTCGCCAATGAGGCACTGGAAGAGGGCGGAGTGCTCGGAATCGACAGGGACCAGCTCACCGCCCACCTTGAGAGCCGCCCTCACCAGGGGGCCGGCGGCCACCAGTGATTCCTTGTTGGCCAGGGCGAGCCGGTTGCCGGCTCCGAGAGCCGCCAGAGTATGGGGCAGGCCGGCCACGCCGACGACTGCGTTCATGACGATGGTCTCGGGAGTCGCCGCCAGGGCGGTAAGAGCCTCCGCTCCGAACTCGACTCTCCGTCCGCTCAGCTCGCTCTGGAAAGCATGCCGCTCATCGAGCGACCCGCCCGCCGCAGCAACGGCGGCATCGGGATGCGCCATGGCCAGAGCGGCCAGCTCCGGCCCCGGGGCTCGGGCACCGATTCCGACGACGCGGTATCCAAGTTCGTCCGCTACTTCCAGGGTCTGGCGGCCCACCGACCCGGTGGCGCCCAAGACGACCAGCGCCTTGCTCACAGAAGGCCGATGGCGCGGAAATACAGATAGGCAAAGGGGACTACGAAGAGGAAGGCGTCGATTCGGTCGAGCATCCCTCCGTGCCCGGGCAGCACGGATCCCATGTCCTTGACCCCGAGGCTTCGCTTGATCATCGATTCCGCTGCATCGCCCAGAGGCGCCAGCACGACGACGATCGCCGTGAGGATCAGGGCCTGGCGCAGGTCAACTATGAAATAGTCGACGGTCGACAGAAGAGCAGCTACAGCCACCGCCATGACGATCCCGCCGACGAACCCTTCCCAGGTCTTCTTTGGTGACAGCACCGGCGCGAGTGGATGCCGACCGATGGCTCGGCCGGCGAAGTACGAACCGATGTCGAAGAACGCGGTGAGCAGCACGATCATCAGGATCAGAGCGACTCCGTCAGAAGCCCGACGGACCGTGGCAGCGAGGGCGAGCGGGGCGACCCACGCCGCCCCCAGAATCGTCGTGGCGGCGTTGTCGACGGGTCTTCGTCGCGGCAGCACCGAGAAGAAAAGGGTGACGGCCACGATTGTCGCCAGAAAGACGACCAGCATCGGGCCCGGGCCCCCCATGTGGGCCGCCACTGCCGAACCCAACGCCCCGAGGAGGCCGAACAAGGACAGCGGGACGAACCCGTGGCGCCGGAGGGTGGCGTAAAACTCGCCAACGGCGACCACCATGATCGCTCCGACGAAGAGCGTAAAGAACCACCCGCCCAACAACAGCGTCGCCATGAAAAGCCCCAGGAGGACGAGCGCCGAAATAACCCGAAGGGTCAGATCGGAGGCGGCGGCTTGCTCGACTCGTTCGACGTCTTCCTCGGAGACTCCCGGCCTTCCGGTCACGTCGGCGAAGTCCACCAACCCCGTTCCCACCCCGGCCATCGTCGCCGCGACTGCCGGCATGTTGGCGGGGTCGTCGTTGGCGCCGCGGGCGATCTCCTCGGCAAGGTCCCGGTATTCGGCCGTCGTGGCCGACAGATAGGCCTCTTCGGAAATGGAAGGTTCCGCATCATCGGGCTCGAGAAACTCCGTGCGCCCCTCCACCGGGCGTGCTGGATCGGTTTCGTCTTGATCGTCTAGCGGCGCCTCCATGGGTTCCTCCCACGGACGACTGAACCTTCGCCTGCTTCGATCAGGCGTAGCCCCGGACGGTTTCTCAAGGTCGGGTGGCGACCCGGATTCGACGTCTGCCACCTCAAACCTCCAGCAGTTCGGTCTCCTTGTGGGAAAGGAGATCATCGATCTTTTGGACGTGGCGGTCCGTCAATTCCTGCAGGTCCTTCTCACCACGACGGATCTCGTCGTCGGACACTTCCCCGTGAAGCGCCTCCATTTCTTCTTTGGAGTGACGCCGGACACTGCGTACAGCCACCCTGCCCTCTTCAGCCATGTGCTTCACCATTTTGATCAGCTCCCGCCGCCGCTCCTCCGTGAGAGGCGGGAAGCTGAGCCGGATCACATTGCCATCGTTGGAGGGGTTGAGACCAAGGTCTGATGCCTTTATTGCCTTCTCGATTGCGGCCATCGAGGATCGATCGTAAGGCTGGACCACCAGCAGCCGGGGCTCAGGAACAGAGAACGAGGCCAGCTGCTGCAGGTTGGTCGGCGTGCCGTAGTACTCGACCTGGACCCGGTGAAGGATCTGCGGGTTGGCGCGTCCGGTTCGAACGGTCGTGAATTCGGCACCGACATGATCCACCGCCAATTCCATCTTCTTGCGAGCGTCAGCCAAGAGATCGGAAATCATCGCGCCTCCTCAGTGGACGACAGTACCAGTCGGTTCACCCGAAACTGCCCGCAGAATGTTCCCGGGTGTGGTCATGTCGAAGACAATGATGGGAACCTCGTGCTCGCGGCACATCGTAACGGCGGTGGCGTCCATCACCCGGAGCTCCTGGGAAAGAAACTCCATATAAGTGAGCTCCTGCAGCTTGTTAGCGGTGGGATCGAGCTTGGGATCGGCGGAGTAGATGCCGTCGACCTTGCTCGCCTTGAGAAGCACGTCGGCTCCAACCTCGACCGCGCGGAGAGCGGCAGTGGTGTCAGTCGTGAAGAACGGGTTCCCGGTGCCGGCCGCGAAGACCACTACGCGGCCCTTCTCGAGATGGCGGATCGCACGAAGACGAATGTAAGGCTCGGCTAGCTGCTGCATCGTGATAGCGCTCTGCACCCTGGTCACTGCCCCCGCATGTTCGAGGGCGTCGCGCAAAGCAAGGGCATTGATGACGGTGGCGAGCATGCCCATGTAGTCGGCGTTGGCTGGGTCCATCCCTTTCGCCTGCTGGGATACACCGCGGAAGATGTTTCCACCGCCAACGACGATGGCGATCTCGATTCCGGCGTTGCTGGCCTCCGCCACTTCCTTGGCGACCCGTTGGACGGTGTCCGGATCGATACCGTAGCCGACCAGGGGATCGGCGAAGGCCTCACCGCTCAACTTCAAGAGGACCCGCCGTTTCGCCATCAGTCCTGCTCACCGATGGAGAGCCTTGCGATCCTTCTCACCGAGATGTTCTCGCCCATGCGAATAGCGAGGCTGTTGACCAGGTCCTCCACGGATCCCTCGAACTTCTCGGTGTTGACGAACTTCTGGTCGTACAGCACGTTGTCCTCGTAGAAGGCCTTGATCCGTCCCTCGACGATCTTGGGAATGATGTTGTCAGGTTTGCCTTCCTCCTTGGCCTGGAGAGCGATTATCTCTTTCTCCTTTTCGAGGGCAGCACCATCGACCTCGTCACGACGGATCCACCGTGGCTTGCCCCAGGCGATGTGCATTGCGATGTCGTCGGCCACCTGGCGAAAGTCCGGGTTCTTGGCCACGAAATCGGTTTCGGAGGCAAGCTCCACCAGCACACCGGTCACAGGGCGGTCCGCCTGATGATGGATGTAGGTCCCGATCGTGCCCTGGTTGGCTTCTCGCTCTCCGGCCCGCTTGGCCACCTTGGCCAAACCCTTTATTCGGAGAGCGTCGATGGCCTTGTCGAAGTCGCCATCGGCCTCGAAAAGTGCCTTCTTGGCGTCCATCATTCCGACCCCGGCAATCTGGCGCAACCGCTGCACATCCTTGGCGCTGATCTCAGCCATTGGTGACGATCTCCTCGCCTGTCTCCTCGGCTGGCGCCTGATCGGATGCCGATTCGCCCACCACCGGTTCGCCCATTACCGGTTCACCTGCTGCCGGCTGGTCGGCCAGTGGCGGTTCTGCCTCAACAGCGACCGATGGCGCCGGCTCCGGAGCAGCCTCAACGGGGGTTGCCACGGGCGAGGGCGCTTGCACCGGCGGCCGCACCGGAGCCTCGTCGTCCCTGGCCTTTTCGCCTTTGGATGGGGCGATCTTCTTCCCGGCCAGTTCACGACCCTCCCGGGCCGCCTCAGCCAGAGCCCCGGCGACAGTCGAAGCCGCTCTGATGGCATCGTCGTTCCCGGCGATCACAAAGTCGATGTGATCGGGATCGCAATTGCTGTCGACCAGAGCGAGGGTCGTGATGCCGAGCCGTTTCGCTTCCTTTACCGCGGTGTGCTCGGTGTTGACATCGACGATGAAGATGGCCTCCGGAACCCGCGTCATCTCACGCACTCCGCCCAGGGTCTGCTGGAGCTTGTCGAGTTCGCGCCGGATCGAGAGTCGCTCTCTCTTAGAGAGGGCGTTGATCTCGCCGGACGACTCCATGCGCTCGAGTTCCTTCATGTAGAAGATTCTCTTCTGGATGGTCGTGAAGTTGGTGAGCATCCCACCAAGCCAGCGAAAGTTGACGTAGGGCATGCCGGCTCGCTGGGCGGCCTCGGCGACCGGGCCCTGCGCCTGCTTCTTGGTGCCGACGAACAGGACGGTGCCGCCGTTGGCGGCGAGGTTGCGCAAGTATTCAGCTGCCAGTTCGATCTGGACCAGGGTCTGGCGCAGATCGATGATGTGGATTCCGTTGCGCTCGCCAAAGATGTAGGGACGCATCTTTGGATTCCAGCGCCGGGTTTGGTGCCCGAAGTGGACTCCAGCTTCGAGCAGCTGCTTGATGGTGACAGCAGCCACGTGATCTCCTTTGTTTGGTTGTTCCTCCGCCGGCGGAAGTGCCTGTTGGCGCCTCAATCCCCGAAGGGACCTCCTCTTCCAATTCAGGCTCGCGAGCGAACAAGAACCGACCGTGAGGATTCACCGACGTGTGTCGTTATTGCAGAGTGTAGAGGATCGCCGGTGCAGCGGGGATCGAGGCCGGGACTGAGGCTGCCTGCCTCAAAGGTCCTCGGGATCTGGTGGGTTACCGAAAGGTGGGTTCTGCCATTCGATTGCGTAGAGAGAGGACCGACTTGGCGTGGATCTGGCAAACCCGGGACTCGGTTACACCGAGCACCTCCCCGATCTCAGCCAGCGTCAGCCCCTCGAAGTAATACAGCGTCACAACCAGGCGCTCTCGATCGGGCAGCCGGTTGATGGCGTCTCCGAGAAGGTGGCGAGTCTCTTCGGCCTGGAAAGCAGCTTCCGGTCCGAGACCGGTTGGATCGGGCAGGAAGTCGACGAGGGAAGAACTCGACTCCGGACCAACCAGTTCGTCGAGAGCCACGATTCCGAGATTGGACATCTCAGCAAGAGTGGTCCGCACAGAATCGAGCTCGATGTTCATGTGGGTGGCAAGTTCTTCGTCGGTCGGCGTTCGGGCAAGACGATGTTCCAGTTCCGCCAATGAGCGCTCGATTTCCCTCGCCCTCGAGCGCACCGACCGGGGCACCCAGTCGAGGGCCCGCAGCCCGTCGAGGATCGAGCCCTTTATCCTGTTGATCGCATAGGTCTCGAACTTGAAGCCGCGCTCGGGCTCGAATTTGTCTATGGCGTCGATCAAACCGAAGACCCCGTTCGAGACGAGGTCCGATTGATCGACGTTTCGTGGCAATCCGACCGCGACCCTGCCCGCCACGAACTTGACCAGTGGCGAGTACTGGAGGATCAGCGCCTCACGCGCCTTGGGATCGGCGGACGACTTGAAGTGAGCCCAGAGGTCGCTCAATTCCTCGCCTGGGGTTCGCTCGGGCACTGTCATTGGTTAAACGACCACGTTCTGTGCGACTAGATCAAGCACGGGGATGGCTGGTGTCATAGGTCGATCTCAGATGGTGACGGGATACTGAAGTGTAAATCTGTGTTGTCGCAAGGTCGGTATGACCCAATAGCTCCTGAACTGCCCGCAAATCGGCTCCTCCCTCGAGCAGGTGGGTGGCGAAGGAGTGTCGGAGGGCATGAGGAAAGGTTGCCGCTCTCTTTCGAACCAGACGCCTGATTCCACGAGTGTCGAGAGGGCCACCCCGCGCCCCTACCCACAGAGCCGTGGGCACGTCCGAACCGGCGAGCTGACCTCGACCGCGGTCGATCCAGTCGGCGATCGCCCGGCGAGCAGGTCCGCCCACCGGGACCGCGCGGTTCTTTCCGCCTTTTCCGGTCACGGTCAGCAAATCGCCACCGACACTGCCGACGGAGAGACTGGCTACTTCCGAAACCCGCAGCCCGCTGCTGTATAGAAGTTCGATGATCGCCCGATCTCGCAAGTCGATCGGAGTGGTGGCAGGAAGGGCGTCGAGGATCTCTTTGACGACTCTGCTCGGAAGCGCCCGCGGCAGACGCTCCGGCAGCTTGGGTCGCGCTACTTCGGCGGCCGCGTTGTGTTTCAATTGTCCCTTCTTGACCTGATCGGTGAAGAATGAGCGCACGGCCGAGGCCTTGCGGGCGATGGACCGTCTGGAGTAGGCGCGATCGTCGAGAACCGAAAGGTAACGGCGGACGACTTTGCGATCGACTTCGGCCCAACTCGCAAGCCCCAGGCCATCGCAGAAATCGGCGAACTGTCCCAGATCGTTGCGATAGGCCGCGACCGTATGGGGAGAGAGCCGGCGCTGGATCTCAAGGCGGGAGAGATAACCGACCATTGCATCCTCGGCCCAGACCGGCGTATGGGCGTCGGCCGACAGGGCTTTCGCTCGATCCGTGTTAACCATTCAACAGTCAGCCTACGTCGATCGGACGGCTTCTCATCGCGTTCTGGCCGAGACTGGGCCTTTTAGCCTTTCCCAGCGAGTGATCAGGTACCGACGACGCCGTCCTTGATCTTGAGGCGGCCGGTCAGCTCCGCCCTTACCGCTTCGGCCAAGACGGCCCCGATCGGTCGATCCGACTGTTCCAGAACATCATCGAGGAGAGTTCTCCCCGAAGGAAACGTTGTCAGAGTGGCCGCCCGAGGTGACGGGCCCAGGATCCGTTCTAGCGACTCGATGAGGTCCTCGGACGAAAGCACCGGGTGGGCGCCATCGCGGATCAGAAGGTTGCACCCCTCGGATGTGGCCCTGTTGATGTCGCCCGGCACCGCCAGCACGTCTTTGCCCTGGTCGAGAGCCAGACGGGCAGTTATCAATGCTCCGCCCGTGACCGCCGCCTCGACGACGACAACCGCACCGGACAAACCGGCGATGATCCGATTCCTGGCGGGAAATCGAAAGGGGGCGGGAGGTGTTCCCGGCCCGTACTCGGAAATGAGCCCGCCCGAGTTCTCGAGCAGTCGGTCCGCGAGCCCGCGGTTGTCAGCCGGGTAGATGACGTCGACGCCGGACCCGAGGATCGCAAAACCGTCGCCGCCTCCATCGAGAGTCCCGCCGTGGGCGGCCGCGTCGATTCCCCGGGCGAGGCCGCTGATGACGGGCCATCCGGCGGAAGCGACGGCATAACCGAGGTTGCGGGCGATCGTGCGGCCGTACTCAGTGCAGCGCCGCGTCCCGACGATCGCCACGCCCGGCATCGTCGGCAGATTCCCTCGAACCCAGAGGTGGGATGGTGGCTGCAACACTCCGACCAGCATCGGAGCCAGTTCATTGGTCCGACGAATGTCGGTCAAAGGTCCCCTCGAAACGCCAGGGCCTCGGCGATCTGCTCGTCACCGACGACCTCGACCTCCGACAGGTCTGCGATCGTCCGGGCGACTCTCCTGATTCGGTCGACCCCGCGCCCGGTCAGGATGCCGGCGTCAACTGCCTGGGTCAGCAGAGCCGCTGCGCCGGAATCCATCGGCTGGCGATCAAGATCGGACCTGGCCGCTCTGCCGTTGATCTCGCCACGGTCGACTTGAAGGGATCGGGCCTTGATCACTCGCTCCCGAACCTGCTCCGAGGCCTCGGCGGGCGCGCCAAGGAGAGACGATGAATCGGGTGTGCTTACGAAGACTCTGAGGTCGAACCGATCGAGAAACGGCCCGCTCAGCCTGCGACGGTACCGAGCTAAGGCACTGTCACCACATCGGCACGCTCGCAAACGGTCGCCTTTGAATCCACAAGGGCAAGGATTGGAAGCCGCGATGAGTTGGGCTCTGGCCGGGAAAGTGACGGTCGACCCTCGCCGAGCGATCGTGACGCGTCCCTCCTCGAGGGGTTGGCGCAACGAGTTGAGAAGGTGGGGCGGAAACTCGCCCAGTTCATCCATGAAGAGCACACCCCGATGGGCGAGCGAGAGTTCACCGGGAACAGGGTGACCGTTGCCACCTCCCACCACCGCCGCCATCGAGGCCGAGTGATGAGGTGAGCGAAACGGCGGTTGCTCCGAGATCGGCCGAGGCCGATCGGCCGACGCCCACACGCATGCGACTTCGACGGCTTCGGCCGCTGTCAGAGGCGGCAGGATCCCCGGCAACCGGGCCGCCAACATCGTTTTGCCGGCGCCCGGTGACCCGACCATCAGAAGGTGATGGCCACCGGCGGCGGCGATCTCGAGGGCCCGCCGAGCCACTGGCTGACCCCTGACGTCACCCATGTCGGCGATCACCTCGAACGTTGACGGTGCTCCGGCAATGACCTCGCGCGGGGGCTGGCGACCAGCAACCACTGCTACCGCCTCTGCGAGAGTCGCGACGGGGTAAATCATTGCCCCCGGCACCAGGGCCGCCCCAGAGGCATCGCGGTCTGCCACCAGGCACGGCCAGCTGTGCCTGGCCGCGAGAAGAGCGGCTCCGATCGCGGTGCGGGTGCGGGTTACCGAGCCATCAAGGGAAAGCTCACCCGCGACGACTACCCGGGCGATGGCCGGGGAGGCGTCACCAATGGCGGCAAGAACGCCCAGCGCCATAGGCAGGTCATAGTCGGAGCCCGCTTTCGGCAGATTCGCCGGCGAGAGGTTCACCGTCACACGGCGATGCGGGAACTCGCGTCCAGCGGAGAGGATGGCTGCACGCACCCGGTCTTTGGCTTCTCTCACTGAGGCGTCGGGCAAGCCGACGACGGTGAAACCCTCGCCCGAACGACCAACATGCGCCTCGATCCTGACGGCTCGCGCTTCGGCGCCAACCATCGCCACCGATGTCGTCTGTGCGAACACCCCTTCGGTTATACGGGGCGAAAACCGTGAGTTCTAGAGCTCCCCTCCTCCCGTTACCCTGAAAACCGACCAGGAGTCGCTACCGGCATGTCAAACAGATCCTCAGAACGGAGGCCGTTCCGATTCGGCCCTGAAGGGCTGGCCCGAGCGTCCAGCCTCCATCCAGTTCGGACGATCTTCATCTGGCTCGCACTCGTCGTCGCCATGGGTGCACTTGCGTTCTTCTTCCTCGGCGACGTCCTCACCCAGGAATTCACATTTAGCAATCGTCCTGAGAGTGTTCAGGCAGCGGAGCTCCTCGACGAGAAGTTCCCGGATCGAGCCGAGGATGCCGAGACGGTCTTCTATCTGGTCTACTCGGAAACCGCCAGCGTTCAAGATCCTGCCTTCGCAGGACGCGTAGCGGCCGTGCAGCGAGCGCTGGTCGAGTTGGGGCCTGCAATTGTGCCCGAGCCCCCGGTGACCTACTTCGACCTGGCCGAGGGGGCCCCCGAACAGGCCGGACAACTCGTATCGCAAGATCAGGCGGCCACCTTGATTCCGGTCCCGATCGCCTCCACTGGCGAGGAGGTCGTCGAGCAGCTGCGAGAAGTCGCTCACTCCGAATCAATCGAAGGCTTCACCGTCGAAGTAGCCGGCAACCCCGTTATGGAAGTCGACTTCACCAAGCTGGCCGAGGAGGACCTCCGACGGGGCGAAGGCATCGGCGTGGCTGCAGCCTTGATCGTGCTGATCATCGTGTTCGCATCACTCATCGCTCCTCTTCTTCCAGTCGTGATGGGGGTCACGGCCATCGTCAGTGCGCTCGGCCTCGTATCCCTCATCGGTCAGATCGGAGAGCTCAGTCTCTTCGTCACCAACATGATCTCGATGATCGGGCTGGCGGTTGGCATCGACTATTCGCTGTTCATCGTTTCGCGCTATCGCGAGGAGCGACGTCACGGCCGCGACAAACTGGAAGCAATCGGTGTCGGAGGAGCCACTGCCAATCGCGCCGTCTTCTTCAGCGGCCTGACGGTCGTCCTGGCACTAGTCGGCATGTACATCGTTCCCGCCACGCTTTTTCGCAGCCTTGCCACCGGGGCCATCCTGGTCACCGTCTGCGCGGTGGCGGCTTCGTTGACCTTGCTCCCGGCGCTGCTGTCGCTTCTCGGCGACCGCATCGATTGCCCGCGACTGGGACGGGCACAATCGCGTGACTCGGGCCGGTTGTGGAATTCCGTGACGAAGACGGTCATGGCCCGGCCAATTCCGTTCCTGCTGGTATCGGTGCTGGTGCTCGGGGGTCTCGGCTCCTTCTACTTTCAGATGCAGGTCGGGACCGCCCAGAACGTCTCGGCCTTGCCTGATGGCCTGGAATCAAAAACGGCTTTCCTGGCGATGGAGCGCTTCTTTGCGGGCGGGTTGACCGATCCGGCCCGGGTTGTTCTGACCACCACCGACTCCGCCCAGCTTGCCTCTCTCGTTTCCGAGGCCCAGGCCGCAGTCGCAGTTGACCCTGACTTCGCACCCGTCACCACGGTCGAGCTGAGCCCCGACGGCACGACCGCCGCGGTGCTGGCGTACTTCCGGGGGGACCCGGCCTCGGACTCAGCGTTCGATGCGATTCGTGATCTGAGAACGCTGACCGCTCCCGATCTCGAAGCCCGGCATCCCGGTGCGACAGTACTGGTGGGTGGCAGCACGGCCTTCCTGACCGACTTCCTCGACATGACCGAGACCTACCAATGGGTGGTCCTCGGATTCGTCCTCGCTCTGTCCTTCGTGCTCTTGATGCTCGTCTTCCGCTCGATCGTCGTTCCCCTGAAAGCGATATTGATGAACCTGCTATCGGTGATGGCCGCTTACGGCGCGATCACCCTGGTCTTCCAGAAGGGGATCGGCATCGAGTTCTTCAATTCGATCGGGTTTCGATTCCGCCAGGCCGACTCCGTCGAGTCGTGGATCCCGCTCTTCTTGTTCTCGGTCCTTTTCGGACTGTCGATGGACTACCACGTGGTCCTACTCTCGAGGATCCGCGAGCGGTACGACCAGTCGGGTGACAACGCCGAATCGGTCGCATATGGCCTGCGAAGCACTGCCCGGATCATCACCGGGGCTGCGCTCATCATGGTGGCGGTCTTCACGGGATTCGCCTCCGGCCGGCTCGGCCAACTCCAGCAGATGGGCTTCGGTCTGGCGGTGGCTGTCCTCGTCGACGCCACCATCGTCCGGACCATCATCGTGCCCGCTTCGATGCGGCTGCTCGGAACGGCCAACTGGTATCTACCGGCCTGGCTCTCGTGGCTGCCGGTGATTCGTGTGGAGGGACCACATCGGGAAGCGGCCACCGCCGAGCCCGGCCTCGAGCCGGAAACTGCCTGACTCCGGCGATCTCTTAGTGGCCTCTGAATTCGGGAGATCGCTTCTCCAGGAAGGCTGCCACCCCTTCGAAGACGTCGGCGGTGGTGAGGCAGATCGCCTGCGCCTGGTCCTCCCACGCCAGCGCCTCGGCAAACGGGACCTCGAAGGCACGAGCCAAACCCTGCTTGGCAAACATCTGACCGATCGGGGCGCCGGCCAGAAAGCTCTCGGCCACCTCCGTGACGCGACCCTCCAGGTGGTCGGGCTCGACCGTTTCGAGCACAAGCCCGATCGCAAGTGCCTCAGGCGCCTCGACGATTCGACCCGAGAGCGCCATCTCCTTGGCTCGCTGCATCCCGACTGCTCTCGGGAGCAGCCAGGTTCCGCCAAAGTCGACGGTCAGTCCCCTGCGAACGAAGATCTCGGAGAATCGTCCACTCGTCGAGGCGATGGCCACGTCGCAACCCAGCGCGAGGTTCAGCCCGGCACCGGCGGCGATCCCGTCGACTGCGGCGATGGTGGGTTTGGTGCAGCGATGAAGCGCCATCGCCGCTGCACCGACCTGTTTCATCCGGCGATGGTGGGCGGCGACACCCAGTTGTCCTTGAAGGCGCGACGGGTCGAGGTCGGCACCCGAACAGAACGCTCCACCGGCTCCCGTGACGACCAGGACCCGGCTTGAGGAATCGTCGAAGTCGAGGATGGCTTGCTCAAGCACGGGCCATCCGTCCATCGGGATCGCGTTTCGCCGGGTGGGCCGATTGATGGTGAGCCACCGCACCGCACCGCGGTCTTTCGTTTCGAGCCAGCCACCGACCTCCGCAGGTTCCATGATCGCCGGGCACGGTAGCTAGGGTCCCCAACCGATGGGATTCAACCCCTTTCGGCCGGCGCATAATTCGCCGCTGGACATCGCTCTCGTCGTCGCGACGATCGTGGTCGTCGTGATATTGCTGGCATGGGCGATCCGGGGGTAACGGTCACGGCGGTTCAGCCTTACGCCGCCCGCAAGACCTACATATGCCCGGGATGCAACGCCACCATTCCACCCGGAACCTTTCACCTCGTCGTCGTGCCCGACGACGCCCCGGATCTCAGGCGCCACTGGCACCACGGTTGCTGGCACAAGGAACTTCGTCGCCTGTTCGGCAAGCCTTCCTAGTCGCTAAGCCCTTCTCTAGTCGCTAGGCCCCTTCCTAGCCGTCAAGCATCGCGGTAGTGAAGACCGGCGAAGGCCGCCACGATTGCGACGATGCACCAGCCCAGAACGACTGTCAGGGCCTTCCCGAAGCTGGGTACCTCACCGAGAATCCCGCCGAAGCCGCCAATGTCGAGCGATCCCAGGAGCGCCGAAGTGTGGATCGAAAGCGAAATGTTTCGCCATCCATCCCAGAGCGCAAGGATGCCCTCGGCAAAGCTGAACGCCAGAGTCGCACCGATCGCCGGACCGACCGCCCGCAGCCAGGCCGAGGCGGCCATGCCCAGGGCGACCCAGGTGAACACGACCAGCAGCGCTTTCCAGGCGATGCCCCACCATTCGACGAGTGCGAGCGATCCGGTTCCTTCAGCGAGGAACAGAGCGACAAGTGCGAAGCCCCCGATTGCCGCCAGCATCGCAATCCATGAGGCGGCGGTCGTCGTCAACAGCCGCGCCACGAGGTGTTGCCAACGCCGGGCATTCCTGGTCAGGGCAGTGGCCCATGCGGAGGTGGCAAGTTCGCCGGCCAGGAACATCGTCGAAAGGATTATGGGAAACCAGGTCTGCCCCAGGACTTGCTGGGCGCCGAAGATGTAGGCGTCCGGCTTGGCGATGACCGGAATCTCGGCGGTCTCGACCGCGCGCGGTAACAAGAAGAAAATCGCGGCGAGCAAGCCGGTGAGGACCGCAAGCACGAGCACCAGGACGTAAAAAGTGCGACGTTTGAGGAGCTTGATGAGCTCGGCCCGGAACAAGCCGGTCATTCCCTGGCTGGTGATTCTCTGGCCGACTTCGATCTCGGTGGTTCTCTGGTCGATCGTTTCCCGGCCGCTCATTGTTCGGCCCCCGTGAGCCGGAGGAAAACTTCCTCCAGCCGGCCCGACTGCTTGTAAAGGGCCGACGGGTACAACCCGGCAGCCGCCAGGATCCGGGCGACATCACTGCCGTTTTCGGCCTCGGCAAGCACCCGGCCATCAGACAACGACGCAGGAATGCCGGCCGCGACGAGCACTTCGATTGCTCGCTCCGGGTCGTCCAATTCCACGAGATGGGCGGCGGTTTGAACTCCGAGTATCTCCTGCAGGCTGGACTGCGTCACGAGTCGCCCATGGTTGATCACTATCACCTCGTCGGCCATGGCCTCGACGTCGCCCAGGTTGTGCGATGAAACCACGATGGTGCGGCCGTCGGCCGCCAGCTGCCTGAGGCTGGCTTTGATCTGTGCCTGACCCGCCGGATCGAGGCCGTCGAGGGGCTCATCGAGGAATAGCAGCTCTGGATCTCCCAGGAGGGCGGCGGCGAGGGCCAGGCGCTGACGCATTCCCTTTGAGTAGCCGTCGATCCGGCGCCCGGCATCGGCCGCCAGTCCGGCGAACGCCAGCAACTCGTCGATCTTCTCGTGGCCGCGACCGAGAGTGTGAGCGGCCACCCGAAGGTTGTCCCGACCGTTGAGGCCTTTGATGAGCCCGGGCTCCTCGACAATGGCGCCCAAGTGAGGAACGATGTTGGGAAGCTGGGTCTGGACGTCCATGCCGAGAACTTGCATCGACCCCGCGTCGGGTTTGGTGAGGCCAAGCAGCGAGCGAAATGTGGTGGTCTTGCCGGCGCCGTTGGGACCGAGGAAGCCCGTGACCTTGCCGGCCGGGATCGTGAAAGAAAGCCCGTCGAGAGCCACCGTGCTCTTGTAGGTCTTGCGCAGGCCCTCGACTACGACGGCGTTGACAGCGCTGTTGGCCATGGCTGCTGCACCCTAGCCAGGGGTCTTGTTCAACTTCCCTAGGTCGCCCACGGCAGCCAGTGGATATCGACTCCTGACGGCGAAAAGCTCACGGTGACAAGGTCGACCCGCCGGGCACCCACCTGCGCCGCCAGACCACGGACCTGTCGGGCCTTGGCCACGTCAAACGCGCTGATCGGATCGATCCATTCCCGCCCCTGGCGCACCGAGCGGACCTCCACCACGGACCGGGTGCCACCGATCAGTGCCAGCACGTCGATCTCGCCCCGGCCTACGTCGAGATTGCGCGCCAGCACCCGGACCCGATGCCGGATCAGAAGATCGACTGCCATCTCCTCCGCCAGCTTGCCGACCTCAGCGGTCGTGAGGTTCCGGCACGCCGCCCACCCTCTGATGCCTTCCGTCTTGCGCCTTCCGACGCTCTCGTTCTACTGGGAGAGACTGACGGAATCTATCGAGCCGAGCCTCGACAACGGCCAGATACGGATAACCGCCTCGCCAAGGAGGTCCTCCTCGGGGATCGCCCCGAACTTGCGGCTGTCGTAACTCACTGCCCGATTGTCGCCCATGACGAAGACGCTCTCTGGAGGCACTACCACGGCGGCGAAATCGGGCATCAGCCCTTGCGACATCAAGTAGGGCTCGTTGACCTGCAACCCGTTGACGAACAGATAACCGCCCTTGACCTCGACGGTGTCGCCGCCGACCGCCACGACCCGCTTGATCAGATCATCGGCCGAGGCCGTCCGAATCCCGACCGCCTCAAGAACGTGGCGGACCACCGATTGGAACAGCGACTCGTTGTCGATTTCATCGTTGAACGGTGAGATGAACACCACGATGTCACCGCGTTGAGGGTCGGCAAATTGATAGTTGAGCTTGGAGATCATGACGCGATCGTTGACGACGATCGTCGGAAGCATGGATTCGCTCGGAACGTAGAAAGGCTGCACCAGAAAAGTCTTGATGATGACGGCGACCGCCAGCGCCACCAGCAACAAGACAGGCAGCTCTACCCAGAGAGGACGCTCGGCTTTGGCATGCCGGCCGCGAGGGGTCTTACCGGTCTGGGGCTCGGTCGGAGCTTCGGTGCTCAGTCTCGCTTCTCCTTGATGCGGGCGGCCTTGCCGACCCGATCACGGAGGTAGTAGAGCTTCGAGCGACGCACATCTCCGCGGCGGGTGACTTCCACCTTCTGGATTATGGGCGCGTTCACGGGGAATACGCGTTCAACCCCGACGCCGAAGCTCACCTTGCGGACTGTGAAGCTGGCATCGAGACCGCTCCCGTTGCGAGCGATGACGACACCCTCAAAGACCTGGGTGCGCTCGCGGTTGCCCTCAACCACGCGAACGTGCACCTTGATGGTGTCGCCGGGTCGGAATTCGGGCAGATCATCACGCGCGTAAGCGCCTTTGAGCATGTCAAGCTTGTTCATCTAAGGCTCCTTGGAACTCCGGGCAACGGCCGGAAGAGACACCAATGTTATCAGGACTGCGATGAGCCCCGTCACGACTGAGCTGGGTCGTTCGGACCCGAAGCGGTGAAAGACCACCTCCGAAAGTTTGAGGCGGCGGTTCCTTTCACCGAAGGAAGGCTGCCGCCCCCGGCGGTCCCACCTTCTTTGGTGTGTGGGCGTCGCTCGAGACCTTCTTTGGCGTAACAGCACCGCGGGCGACGCCCACGCGCCAGAGAAGGAACAGGCCGACTCTCACCCACCAAAGAACCCCGGTCGACCGGAGTTGAAGGCATCGACGCTGAACTACTCCTTCTTTCGGTGATTCTTCATGAACCGATCGACCACGTTTGCGTCACAACAAATCCGGGCGCCTGGCCTTCGTTCGCTGAAGGCGCTGCTCGGCCCGCCACGCCTCGATTCTCCCGTGGTCCCCTGACAGAAGAATCTCGGGCACATCCCAGGTTTCTCCCTCAACAGCCTCGAACGATGCAGGTCGGGTGTATTGCGGTTCTTCGAGCAGGCCGTCTTTGAACGATTCGAATTGCACCGATTCGGGGTTGCCGACGACGCCGGGGAGAAGTCGAGCGATCCCCTCGATGACGGCGGCCGCCGCCGCTTCTCCCCCGGCCAGGACGAAGTCGCCGAGCGAGATCTCTTCATCGATCAGGTGGTCAGCCACCCGCTCGTCGACACCTTCGTAGCGGCCGCAAACCAGCGTGATGTCGTCGTGGGTCGCCAGGCGGTCGAGGGTGGCTTGCTCGAGTTTGGCGCCCGCCGGAGTCAGGAGGATGCGGTGGGACGCTGAGATCGGCGACAGTGCCGTGAAGAGTGGCTCCACCATCAGGACCATCCCCGCCCCTCCACCAAACGGAGCGTCGTCGACCTGGCGGTGGACTCCCTTTCCAAACGTCCGGAGATCGATCAATTCGACATCTAGATCGCCTGCCGAAATCGCCCGCTCGACTATCGACGTGCTGAGCGGACCATCAAAGAAGCCCGGAAAGAGGGTGACGACCCGGATCTTCATGCACCCACCGGATCTTTGGGGAGCCCCAGGATCCGTTCGGCGATGATGTTGCGCTGGATCTGGTCGGTGCCGCCGCCGACTCGCAAGCCCGGGGTTCCCAGAAAAGCGTCCTGCCACTCCCCACCGACAGGGGCGTCGGATGCCGCCAGCATCCCGTCGGCCCCGAGGAGGTCGACCGCCTGGTTGTAGATGTCAGAGAGGAGCAGCGTCCCCACCAGCTTCCCGAGAGACCCCTCGGGGCCTGGAAGGCGGCCTTGGGCGATGGCGGTGAGAAGCCTCAGGTTCGTGAAACCGAGGACCCGTCCACCGATCCAGGCTCGGATCCACCGATCACGCGACAGCCGATTTCCGTTGCCCCTCTCGGCCAGCAGTCCCTCCATTGCCTGCCCCACCGACCCCGCCATCGAAAACAAGGAAGTTCTCTCGAACATGAACGTGGTGATGACAACGCGCCAGCCATCGCCGATGTTGGCGACCCTGCGGTCGTCGGGCACCCGGACATCGTCGAGAAAGACCTCATTGAAGTTGGCCGATCCGGTCATCTGTCGCAAGGGTCGGGCGGTTACGCCGGGCGACTTCATGTCGATGATGAAAGCGGTTAGTCCTTTGTGGCGGGGAACGTCGGGATCGGTCCGGGCGATGCACAATCCCCAGTCCGACCTGTGAGCGAACGTCGTCCAGACCTTCTGGCCCGAAACCACCCACTCGTCTCCGTCACGAAGAGCTTTGGTGTCGAGCCCTGCCAGGTCGGATCCGGCCCCGGGCTCCGAGAACAACTGGCACCAGACTTCTTCGCCCGAAAGGATGGCCGGGAGGTACCTCGCCTTCTGCTCGTCGCTTCCGAGAAAGAGGATGGCGGGCCCGCACCACCCGGTCCCAACCGCCAGTGCATCGTGAGGCACATCGAAGGCGCCTTCTTCTTGAGCAAAGATGATCTGCTCGACGGGGGTGCCACCGCGGCCCCCATAAATCGTCGGCCACGCCACCCCAGCCCAACCCGCCTCGAACTTGCGGCGCTGCCAGACCCGGGCCTCGGCCAGCTTGGCCTCTTCTATCTCGGGGGCCCATTCGGCGACGATGGCCGACGGGGCAATCAGTGGGCGGTCGGGCCGGACCGCGTTGGCCCCGAGCCACGCGCGCGCCTCCTGGCGAAAACGCGCTTCGTCAGGTGAGTCATACGGCTGCACGATCCCCATTGTGGCTCAAAACCCGAAGCCGCCGCACCCCTGAGGGCGCGGCGGCTCCTGATCATTCAGTTGGCGGGAGGAGTGAGGAGGGAATTACCTGGGAACCCGGCGAACCGTCACATCACCCGAAACGGTCTTGGCCCGAAGCTTGAGATTGCGCTCGGCCTCACCTCCTGGCGGGCGCCGGGACGGGAGGACCACATCGCCAGAGAGGGAGTCGATCTCGGCTTCTACCCGGGTTCCCTCCGGTACACCCAAATCGACATCGCCTGACATCGAAGTCGCCTCGACGCTGGTGCCGGAACACCAACCGATGCGGATGTCGCCGGAGGCGCTCTTGACCTCGACCCGCCCCTCCGCTCGTTCGATGCCGATGTCTCCGGAGGCGGTAGAGACGCCCAGTTCGCCCACAACCCGATGAACCAGCACGTCTCCTGACGCTGCGGCTATCTCGCAACGGCCGGTGCAGGAATCGACCTTGACGTCCCCCGAGGCAGTCTTCACTTCAACGGTGTTGACCTGGCCAAGATCGACATCGCCCGAGGCGGTACGAGCTACGACGCGGCCGAGGTCGACCCGGGAAACGATGTTGAGGGACGCCGCTGCTGCCTCGATGTTCGTGCCGGTCGGGATCGCTGCCCGGATGTTGACGCTGCGCCCCCCGAACAGGCGGCGTTCTTCGCGAATTGAAACCGTATCTCCGCTCTGCTCTACCACCAAGAAGTCGGCTCCGCTGCCACTGATGTCGATGACGACCTGTCCGTTGTGGGACGGAGTCAGGTCGAGGCGGCCCGAAGAGACCCGGACGTCGAGGGACGGTTGGCTTCCGACGCCAAAAGTGAACTGGCTCATAGGTCGAAAGTCTCCGATATCCGGCGACGGCTGGAACGGTTGTTGTGAGCTCGGCCTGCCAGCGCCTTGACGACCCAGGAGTTGACCGAGTCGCCGGAATCAGAAGCGGCCCGCTCGACGATGTCCTTGATCGACGGAGGCAGCCGCAAGGTGATCCGGGCATCGAAGTCCTCTTCCGGACTGTGCATCGCGGTTTCCTCCGCGGTTATCCGGAGAGTGGGCTCGCCTTCGGTGACGTTGAGGTCGACCCGATGCCCCGGCAACTGGGCGCGGACTTCTTCGGCGGCTTGGTTGGCAAGCTCGAAGGCAGCCTCCCGGAGGGCCGGCCGCAGCGCTGCCAGCATGGCCCGGCCGACGGTCTCGACGCCGGGATCCGACGATCCCGCCAGGGCCAGTTGTGCCTCGACCGAGGCTTCCAGGTTGTGAAGTACTGCCGAGGTCTGCATGGCTGTCCTTAGCCCCGGCGTCCGAGATGACCGGAATGCCGAATGGTCGGGTTTCTCTGCTCGCCGTGCCTGATGGCGGGGAACCGTTGGTCCCTGAAGGCTTCCATTGTCCTGAGGCTTCCACCAATCATTACCTGCTCCTTTTTCCGAATCTCCCGCTCCTGAGCGTCGGTTTGTCGCCGGTGGCCAAGAACGAGTCTGCCAAGAACGAGTCTGATTGCGATCAAAACTTACTGACAGCAGTATGATGTCATAACGCTGCCAGTTTGTCAAGGAGTTGCTGTCAGATTTCTCTTTGGGCAGGAAATGCCTCGGTTTTTCCTCAGATGAGTTTCCTCTCGATCGCCCAGCGAGCGAGCTCATTCCGGTTCGACAATTGGAGCTTGCGCAGGACCGCCGACACGTGGCTCTCGACCGTCTTGATCGAGATTCCAAGCTCCTCCGCCACTTCGCGGTAGGTATAGCCCCGGGCGATGAGTTGAAGCACCTCGCGTTCTCGACCCGACAGAAGGTCGAGCTCGGGGTCGACCTGGCCGACCGGAATAGAGGAGAAGGCGTCGAGGACGAAGCCCGCCAACCTCGGACTGAAGACCACGTCGCCCCCGGCGACCCGGCGAATTGCCTCGCCGAGCTCGTGTGGTGCGATGGTCTTGGTGACGTAGCCCCGAGCACCGGCCCGGACCACCGCCACGACGTCCTCGGCCGCATCCGACGCCGACAACGCCAGGAACTTGACGTCCGGATGGGTCTTCCTGACGCCCTCGATCACGTAACGCCCTCCCCCACCGGGCAGATGGACATCGAGCAAGACAACGTCGGGCACTCTCTCGTTGATCAACTCGACAGCAGGACCCACCTCGGACGCCTCGCCAATGACCTCGATGTCGATGGGCAGGCCGTGACGGATTCCGACCCTGAACAAGTCATGGTCATCGACCACAAAGACTCTGACGACGTCACTCGGTTTTGGCTCACTCAATTTGGCTCCCTCTGTTGGGCACTTCCAGGTAAATCTCGGTTCCCTGTCCGGGAGTGGAGCGAATCTCAGAAGTTCCTCCTACCTGAACCACCCGGCGGGCAATGGAGTCGTGCAATCCCCGCCGGTCGAGGGCCACTGCCTCGGGGTCGAATCCGACCCCGCGGTCCCGGACAAAGAGCCGGAGCAGGGTTGCATCGGCCTCGACGTAGACCGAGATGGTTTCGGCCCCCGAGTGTTTGGCAGCGTTGATCATGGCCTCGCGCGCGGCGCCAACCAGGGCCTCGGCGGCCGGATGCAACGACGACGCCTCCCCCACCGCGACTACTTCAACTTTGACCCGGTACGACTCCTCGATCTCAGCCGCGACTCGGCGAACCGCCTCGGCCAGACCGGCCGACTCGAGGCCGGTGGTGCCGAACAGCCAATCTCGCAACTCCCGTTCCTGGCGGCGGGCCAGTGCAACCACCCTGGCGGGATCGACGGATTCCCGTTGGATGAGGGCCAACGTCTGTAACACGGAGTCGTGGAGATGAGCAGCCACCCGGCTTTTTTCCTCCGCTCTGGCCTCGGCATCTTCTGCCAGCCGTCGGGCGGCGTCGGTTTGATAGATCACGTGCACTGCCCACCCGACTATCCCCGCCAGCATGAGGTAGGCGACAAGCTGGGAAAGACGAGAGAGCACATCACTGAGGTCGGCGACCTCGAAACGAGCCAGTGTCACAGCCGAAAGAACCCAGGCGACTGTCCAACCCCATCGCCGGCCCCGGACCGCCGCGACAGCCACCGCGATCCCGGGGAAGCCGCCATAGAAGAGGTCCGAGCTTCCGGCCGCCTCCGGGGCGAGGATCGCATAGGAGGCGAGAATCGCGTCACCGACAGTGATCCAGGTCGGGTCGGTGTCTCGCCCGCGCAACTGGTCGAGGCCGGTCAGGAGTCCCCACATCACTGCCGCCACCGCGAGAATCCAACCGACTACGGGGTTGGTCAGGGGCTGGCGAGCGAGCGCCACCAGAACCAGGGCCAACATCCACCCAAGGCCGACAAGACGGGCGCCACCTGCGATGCGGCGCAGTGTCAGTCGTATGTCTTGTTTGGCTGCCGGCTTCCTATCGCCAGGGGAGTGTGTGGCCTCAGGTTCGCTCAACGATCATCGCCATTCCCTGTCCGCCGCCCACGCACATCGTCTCGAGACCGAGGCTCTTGTCCAAAGTCTCGAGGTCATTGAGCAAGGTCGTCATGATCCGAGCACCCGTCATCCCGAACGGGTGACCAAGGGCGATCGCACCACCGTGCGGATTCAGCTTTTCGAGCTCGATTCCCAATGCGTCGACGACCGCCAGCACCTGCGCCGCAAAGGCTTCGTTCAACTCGATGACATCGATGTCGGAGAGTGACATGCCGGCCTGCGCGAGGACCTTCCGGACCGCCTCGATCGGACCCACCCCCATGATCTCCGGAGCTAAGCCCGATACGGCTGAAGCGACGATCCTGGCCCTAGGGATAAGTCCGAGCGAGCGAGCCTTGGCTTCGTCCATAACCAGAACTGCGGCGGCGCCGTCATTCAGAGGACATGAATTGCCGGCGGTGACGGTCCCGCCCGGTTTGAACACCGGTTCTAGCGACGCCAGCTTCTCGATGGTCGTGTTCGCCCTTGGCCCGTCGTCGGTGGCGGCCGACCGACCATCCGGCAGGACTACCGGGGTTATTTCCCTCTCGAAGAAGCCATTCTTTTGAGCCTCCACGGCCAGGTCCTGCGATCGCTTGGCGAATTCGTCCATCCTTTCGCGAGTAATGCCGTATTGCTCGGCGACGTTCTCGGCGGTCATCCCCATCGGGATGTAGACCTGGTTGATGAAGTCGGGCCGTCCTTCATCGGCGAACCGTGGATTGATGTCGGCGGAGTCAAAACCCTTGCCATAGGTCCGTGAAACCGACTCCACCCCGGCCGCTATGTAAGTGTCGCCCTCTCCGGAGTTGATTGCATGAAAGGCCATCCGGATGGTCTGCAGGGACGACGCGCAGAACCGATTGACCGTCGTTCCGGGCACCGTGTCGGGCAGACCGCCCAGCAACGCCGAGGTGCGACCGACGTTGAAACCTTGTTCGTGATGGGTCAGGCCGCAACCCAGCATGACATCATCCACCGAGGCCGGATCGAGAGCCGGCACTTTCTCCATGAGGGCCCTGATACCCAACCCGGCCAGGTCATCGGCCCGGATATCGACCAACGACCCCTTGTAGGCGCGCCCGATCGGAGTGCGGGCGGTGGCAACGATCACAGGTGAGGGCATCTCGTCTCCTCGGGTTCGGAACCCGGCCACGGTACCGTGCGTCTGAAGGTCAGAATGAAGAATCGCCCCGCAGCCCTACTCGCAACCGCCTACCTGGCGATGCTCATGTCCCTGTCAGCCTGTGTCGATGACGCGGACCCCACCACCACCTCCGCAACCGCCACCACAGCCGCCACTACTGGGGCCACCACCACGACAGTCGGACCGACCGTTACCACAAGCACGAACGGGGACCCGGGCTGCCCGGGTGAGAGCGCCATCGAGGATGGGGAGCTGCTCGACGCCAGCGAGCCCTCGAGCGATGCGGAGCAGATCTCGGCGATCGGCTGGGTCGGCAACCAGAGCTGCGAGGTCTTCACCATCGAGTTCACCACCGATCAGGGCGCCCCTGCCACTACCCCCCCTTCAGTCGAGGCGGTGTTCCTCCGAGAGGTTGGGATTCTGAGGGTGTCGATGGACGTGGAGATGACGTCGATCACGGATCAGCTGGCCGAGACCGGGCTGGTGCGACAGGTGTTCGTACCTCGTTCCGAAGACCGAACCCTGTTTGTTGACCTACACCTCTCCGCCGCCGCCCTGGCCACGGTCACGACGAGCTCGTCGCCCGCCCGGATCATCATCTCGCTCGAGCCAGGGGGATTGGACTATGCGGCCAGTCCCGCGATCGGACCGAATGTCGTCCTGGTGACGCCGGTCGAAGGCCTCGTCGATGTTCCGGTGCTCGTAAACGGCTATTCGCGCAACTTCGAGGCCAACACCATCGGCCGCATTGTTCAGGGTGCCAATGTCCTGGCCGAAGGATTCACGACGGCGGCGGATTGGACCGAGACATGGGGTGAGTTCACCCTGACTCTCGAACCGGCCGGATCGGGTGCCGCCGACCTCTTCGTCGGTGAGCAGTCGGCGCAAGACGGATCCGACCGCGGCGTCGTCATCCCGATCGACCTGCCCTAGCCGTCTACGGGCTCAGGAGGCCCTCGATCGGTTCAACGACCAGGTACCCGCCCGCCAGATTGACCTCGGGGACCAGGGCGGTCACCAGCGGGACGATGAAGTCTCCGTGAGCGGTAGCAATGGTCAGGCGGCTCTGGGGAGAATCGGCATCGACCGCTTTGATCGAACCGATCGCGTTCCCCAATGAGTCGCGCGCCTCGAGCCCTATAAGATCCTCCGGCCAGAACTCATCGGCCGAGAGGCTTCGCCGTTCCGAAGGATCGATGGACAAGGTGACGCCGCGCAAGGTCTCGGCCGCATCACGATCGTTGATTTCGACAAATGAGACGAGGAGGACGGCCTCGGAGTTTCGGACCGAGCGAACCGTCAGGACTCGGCCCGTATCCGTTTTGCCACCTTGGATCGTCGCGCCCGCAATGAACCGATTCGGATTGTCGGTCTCCGGGTGGAGAACAACGGTCCCGTCGAGGCCATGCGGTTTGCCAATAGTTCCGACGATCACTCGCTCTGTCTCGGGGACCATCAGGCGTGTCAGACCGTCAAAGGTCTTGGTGAATCAGTCGGCGAAGTCGACCGATGCGGAGACACCCTCTTCGTCTCCGGCGGCCTGGGCCAGAGTGCGGATCGCCCGCGCCGTCCTGCCCCGGCGCCCGATGACGCGGCCCATGTCGCCCGGGCCGGTGCGGACCTCCGCCAGAACCTCGTCCGGGCCCTGTTCGATGATGGTCACCTCGACCTGGGATGGATCGTCGACGATCTGGCCGACGACAAAGGTCAGGACCTTGTTGAGGATTTCGCCCTTGGCCATCTCTATTCCCCGTCGCTCTTGGCGGCTGCGGAGATGGTGTGGACCTTGCCGGTCGCGACCTTGTAGCGCGACCAGGCCCCGGAGACCTCGAGGAGCTTGCGGACCCTGTCGGTCGGTTGAGCGCCCTTGCGCAGCCAGTCGACAGCCTTCTCGTTGTCGATCTCGACTAACGAGGGCTCCTGGCGCGGGTCATACCGGCCGATCTGATCGAGATAGCGGCCATCGCGGGGCGAACGGCCATCGATCACGATCACCCGATAGGACGGCTGTTTCTTCTTCCCGGTTCTGATCAGTCGCATCTTGACGGCCATCAAATCACCTTCTGCCCTTGCTCTTCTTCTTGCGGTTGACGCTCTTCGGCCCGGTCGACCGCGGGCCGCGGTTTCCCATGCCTGGACCAAGGGCGCCCGCCGGCATGCCGGGCAATCCCCGACCTCCGGCCATCATCTTCATCATCTCTTGTGCATCGACGAATTGTGACAGCAGGCGGTTGACGTCGGTCGGGGTAGTGCCCGATCCAGTCGCGATCCTCCGCTTGCGGCTTCCGCCGATGACCTTGGGGTTCCGGCGCTCGTTGGCGGTCATCGAACGGATGATCGCCTCCACCCTGGCCAGGTCGCGATCTTCGATGTTGACCTGTTTCAGCAAGGAACCGGAGCCTGGAAGCATAGCAAGGACGTCCTTTAGCGGCCCCATCCGCTTGAGGGCCTGGAACTGCTCGAGGAAGTCTTCCAGGGTGAACTGGCCCTTTTGCATCTTGACGGCGGCCTTTTCGGCTTCGGCTTGGTCGAAAGTCTCTTCCGCCTTTTCGATCAGGCTCAGCACGTCGCCCATGCCGAGGATCCGAGACGCCATCCGGTCGGGGTGGAACGCCTCGAGCCCTTCGAGGGTCTCACCGACAC
>JANMST010000542.1:0-10959 GCA_031389635.1 Acidimicrobiia bacterium
AAAACGTCCCTGGTATCGAGGCAGGAGTTTGTAAGCCATCGAAGAATGGACATGGGGAGCGACAAGAGCCTGGAAGCGGTCAGTGGTGCCTCTATCAAATACCAACACAGCCTTGGCCGCTTTCCCGGAGGACCGCAAGCGAGCATCGATGCTCCAAACGTCCCGCAGGTAGGAGACAAGGCGCTCCCTGGTGTCAGGAGACATCGCCTCCACGCAAATCTCGATGCGCCCGCTTCCGCCTTCCGTACGGGATTGCAGCCCTTTTGATCGCAACGAGAAGGAAGCGTCATCCATGTACCAGATGGCAAGCGACAGTGGCGTTAATCGTTTGAAGAAGCCGTCGTCGAAGTGCTTCTTGCCTTGCACGTAGACGTCTTGGCGAAGGGGAGCCAGTTCCGACATCGGATGAACGTCGTAGAAAACGGCACTCTTGGAATCGATAGACCGACTGATCGTGATGTTCGAAAAGAGGGAACCTTTCCAATCGGCGTATTCCGTCTGGCGGACGCCGTGACCAAACCGAAATCGAGCGGCGAAGCCACTCTTCGACGGCGACAGTGCCCCGTCTCCCATTAGAGAGCCACGGATGACCTCCCATTGCTGCTCCGACAGGTAGTGCGGAACGGCCTCAACGACACGATCCCCAACCTTTAATTCACCGGCCTGCTTCCAACCTCCCGGAGTCATGATCTTGTGGTTGGTCGTGACGCCGAACTGGGCTCGGCCGTTCTTCAGCGGCTTAGCAACGGTGATCTGGAGAAAGTGATCGGTACGGCCGTTGTCAAACCAGTTGACCACCTTTCTCGGCACGACTTCACCGCTAGCGAAGTCGTACGACAGGACCTCGACCGGGATCCGCTGGTTGACGATCTTGCCGATCTTTTCCTGACTGCCGTCCGCAAGCATGATCCTGGTGTCGTACGACATGCAACCAAACATCACCCCGATTTTCTCCCTGAGCTGATTGATGAAGATGGCGGTGGTGCGGGAGCGGTTGAGGCTTCCCGTCAGCTTGCGCAGGGCCTGGGACATCAGGCGGGCCTGCAAGCCCATATGGGAATCGCCCATTTCTCCGTCGATTTCGGCTTTCGGCACGAGGGCGGCAACCGAGTCGATCACCACCACGTCGAGGGCTCCCGACCGGATCAACATGTCGGCGATCTCGAGCGCCTGCTCACCCGTGTCGGGTTGGGAGATCAGCAGTTCGTCGATGTCGACGCCGATCGCTTTGGCGTAGCCAGGATCGAGGGCGTGCTCGGCATCGATGAAAGCAGCGATGCCGCCATTGCGTTGCGCCTCGGCGATGATGTGGAGGGCGAGCGTCGTCTTACCGCTCGATTCCGTCCCGTATACCTCGACGACCCGGCCGCGGGGGACGCCGCCCACCCCGAGAGCGAGATCCAGAGCGAGAGCACCGGTGGAGATGATCTCGATCTTGCGGTCGGCGACGTCACCCATCTTCATGATGGCTCCTTTGCCGAACTGACGGTGGATCTGTGAGACCGCCATGTCGAGTGCCTTGTCGCTCTCCACGCCTCTCTCCTTCCTATCTGCCAACTCAGGCCTATCTGTCTTATCTGACTTCTCTCGCACGTTGTTTCCTATCTGCGACGGTTCCGATGTTGGGTCGAATGTACGACCTCCCACCGACAAATAACACCCTTGTGAGTCGAGCCAGCTTACACGAACAGGTGTTCGGGGCGTGGTAACAGGGCTACGAATCCAGGGGAAACTTCTCGACGGGCTCGTACACGGCCCCGCCACGGCCCATGTGACTCTCGTACATCACTAGTTCGAGGACAGTCCATTGGAATGGCGCTGACCGGTACGCCGATAGGTCGGCGCGGACGTCCAGCTCCGGTCGGATACGGCTCAGGGTGAGATGTGGGGCGAAAGGACGGTCCTCGGGTGCCATCCCTACCGCCTGTGCCGCTTCCTCGGCAATCTCGTTGAGTTCGGACAGGCGCTTCCGTCCCCTGTCAAGCGCCAGCCAAACGACCGAGGCTTTGGCCGGCCGGGGAAAGGCACCGAGGTCGCCGAGAGCAATCTCGAACGACTGACCCAGATCCGCCTGATCGATTTCGGCAATTAGCCGCTCCATCGCAACCTGATCGACGTCTCCGAGAAATCGCACGGTCAAGTGCCAATTGGCGGGGGGCACCGCCCGCCCCGGAAAGTGATGCTGCTGAAGGTGTTGGGCGAGCATCGCCCGGACGCTGTCATCGAGCGGCACCCCCAGGAACAGCCGCCTTAGCTGGCCCACCACTCCCCTGTCACCGCCAGGCGAACGAGGTGCAAAGCGGTGGTGGCCGAATAGACCCTGACCCGTTCTCGATCACCCGGAAACTTGACGGTCCTCGATCTGGCGCCCTCAGGCGTCGCAACCGCCATCACCATCGTGCCGACCGGTTGTTCGAGCGGCTCGGGCCCGGCCGAACCCGCCACTGCCACGGCCACATCCACGTTCAGAGTCTTCCGGGCACCGTCAGCCATGGCGAGAGCCGTGGTCTCACTGACCAAGCCGGCCGATAGGTCACCCACGCCGAGAAGAGAGGTCTTGAGGTCGGGTGCATAGGTGATGACGGAGCCTCGATAGAACGCCGACGCTCCGGGAATCGACGTCAAGCGCGCAGCGACCAGGCCGCCCGTGGCCGACTCGGCGGTGCCGATGGTCCAGCCTCTCGACAGCAGCTGGGTCTGTAGGACCTGCTCGATGGTCTCGCTGTCCGTCGCGAATATCGATGGATGAAGCCTCGCTCTCACCTCGGCTTCGATGGGAGCCACCAACTTCTCAGCATCGCCGACCGTCGCAGCCTTGGCCGTGATGCGGACCTTGATCTCTCCGGCTGAAGCGAGGAAAGCTATCGAAGGGTTGGTGTGCCCGGTGAAGAGGTCGTCGAGCATCTCGCCGATCTGGCTCTCCGATCGACCCCACGATCGCACGATGCGGCTGAACACGACCGCATCGACTCCGGCGGCCTGTCCAAGCCGGGGCATGACTTCGGCTTCGAGGAGGTAAATCATTTCCATAGGAACACCCGGCAGCAGAAAGATGAGCTTGTCTTCGTGGTCGAGCACCAGACCCGGAGCAGTCCCCTTCGGATTCGGGAGCAGCTCGGCGCCGTCCGGATACTCGGCCTGACGGAGGTTGGAAGCCGGCATCTCGCGCCCCCACTGAACGAACCGCTCCCTGAGGAACTCTGCGTACGTGTCGGAGAACTTCATCTCGAGGCCGAGGGCGGCACACACCGCCTCACGCGTGAGATCGTCGCGGGTCGGACCGATGCCCCCGGTGATGATCAACGCGTCGGCCCGCCCCAGGCCGGTGTGAATCGCCGACACCACCCGATCGAGGTTGTCGCCTACCACTACCTGGAAGTGGGCGTCGAGTCCATGATCGGCCAATGCGGTGCCGATCTTGGCGGCGTTGCCATTGACGATTTGACCCAGCAGAAGCTCGGTCCCGACGGCAAGTACCTCGACAATCATGAGACGGAAGGCGGAAGGCGGAACCTCATACCTTCTTACCTGCCAGTTCTGAACCGAATGATGCGGTCACCTCGATTTCAATCCATTCGCCCGGGTTACCTGAATCGAGGGTTATCACGCCGTCGATCTCCGGGGCTTCGCGATAGGAGCGGGCCACTGCCACACCGTCTTCAACTTGATCGACCAGCACGTCGACCCGTCGACCGATCATGGCCGCGCCGGCCTCGGAGGTGATTTCGTCCTGGATCCCCTGAAGGTAGCGATGCCTCTCGGACACGATCTCGGAATCAACCCGTCCATCGAGGAGGGCCGCAGGCGTCCCGTCCACGGCCGAGTACGGGAAGAACCCGGCCCAGTCGAGCCGGGCTTCGGCGAGGAAATCCGCGAGCTCCTCGACCTGATCGTCGGTCTCGCCCGGGAAGCCCACAATGAATGATGACCGCAGGGCCGCATCTGGATCGGCCACCCGGATCTGGTCGATGAGGTGGAGGTAACGCTCCGTGCCACCCGGGCGCTTCATTCCGCGAAGCAGTTGCTCCGAAGCATGCTGCAGGCTCAGGTCGAAATACGAAGCGACCTTGGGATTGTGGGCGATCTGATCGATGAGGTTCGGCTTGATCTCCTTGGGGTAGAGGTAGAGAAGCCGGAGGCGAACGAGGTTGTCGATGTCATCGAGCAGTTCGATCAATTCGACCAGGCCTCCCGGAGCATCGATGTCCCGCCCGTAGGCGGCCAGGTCCTGGGCGACCAGCACCACCTCGGTCACTCCCGCTTCAACCAAACCGGCCACTTCCTGGGCGATGTTGACCGGACGGCGCGATCTCTGCTTGCCCCTGATCAACGGGATGGCGCAGAAGGTGCAGGGCTTGTCACAACCCTCCGCGACTTTGACGTACGCGTACGGGAGGGTGGGTTGGGGCCGGTTGACGGCGTAGAGGATGTCCATGGCCGGGCGCCGGAATGAGACCGGTCGCCAATTCTCCTGACCGGCCAAATCTTGACCAGTTAGCCGGTCCAGGGTCGACACCAGTTTGCCGTATCGATCGAGCCCGAGGACCGAGTCGACCTCGGGAAGCGCCTGCTCGACCTCGACGCCGAATCGCTGGGCCATGCAACCGAGCACGACGGTTTTGGCATCAGGGCGCTTCTCGTCTTGTAGGCCGAGGATCGTCTCAACCGATTCTCGGCGGGCATCCTCGATGAACGCGCAGGTGTTGACCATCACCACATCCGCGACGCCCGGCGAATCAGCGACCAGGTAACCGGCCTCGGCCAACATGGCCTGGACCTTCTCGGAGTCGACCTGGTTCTTGGCGCAGCCAAGGGTGGTCAGCCAGTAAGTGGGCCCGGCCATGGTTCAGGTCAGTTTGCGGTAGCGGCCGCGGAAGTAGACAAGAGGTTCGTCGAGTTCGCCCACCTCGAGGTGCTCGATCATTCCCACGATGAGGAGCTGGTAGCCGACCGTCACCGTCGTCTCGAGAGTGCAACCGGCCCAGGTGGCAAAGCCCTCGATCCGCGGTCCCCACTCGGTTTCGATCACAGTGATGTCACGGAAGAGTCCGCCCGGGGACGGAGAGATCTCAGCGAAGCGATCGGAGAGGTGGCGGTGTTCCTGGGTCGCCACCTGCATCACGAACTTGCGGGTCCTCTCGACGGCGTCCCGAAAGTCGGCGAGTTCGTTGATAGTGGCCACCAGCCGCGGCGGGTCGCCCTCCATCACCAGCACCGCCGAGGCGGTCATTCCGTCCTCGCCGGCAGTCACGATGGTGACCGGTGCCACCAGGCGCCCGCGAAGCTGGCGAACCCGGTCACGCGCCTCAGGGGGCGGTAGGAAGGGGTGCTCGCTATGGACCGTCACCGGCCTGAGGTTAGGGGGACCTCGAAGGAGCGCCGGCCGTCGAATCTCAAGTGGCTCGAATAACCGGCCGCCGCCGCGGCCGCCACCACCTCTTGATGGCCCCAGGCCGCCTCGTCCGCCTTATGGCCGTCGCTGGCGAGGGTGATCTTGACCCCGGCATTGTGAAACATCTTGAGAAAGGTTGGAGATGGGTAGATCTCACGTACCGGCCGTCGCAGACCCTGACTCGAAACCTCGACCGCGGTGCCCGAGGCGACAGCCGCCCGTATGACCCGCTCGTACAGATGGATCGGCTCCACCTCGGGGCGATAACCGAATTTCTTGCAGACGTCGACGTGGGCGAGGACATCGACCACCCCTCGTCGGGCGAGGTCGGCGACGAGGTTGAAGTAGTCCTCCCAGGCCTGATCGATCCCGCGGCGCTCGAACTCGTGCATCGCGTCGCTGGCATCGATCGACCAGCCGCCGACCCAGTGCACCGAGCCGATAAGGAAGTCGAAGGGATATGGAGCAAGAAGATCCATCACGGCGTCGATCGTGTCCGGGAAGAAATCGACCTCAAGACCGAGCTTCACCGGCAAGCCGCGATCCTTGGCGGCGAGTATCTCCTTCACATAGGTAGCCAGAGACAATCCGGCGTCGGTGGCCACCAAGTCGCGGGTGTGTTCGGCCAGGTCGGCTTGCGGTTCGGCCTCCCAGAACGCGCCGAGGACCTCTGCCCCTTCGTCGCATCGATAGAGGTGCTCGGTAAAACCGAGTTCGGTGACGCCACGAGTGGCCGCCCTTTCGACATACGCCTCGATCAATCCGGGCGGGTATTCCCCCACCGGCGGGCCATCGGGTTCACCCTTGCCGGGATCGAGGTGAGGGTGCAGATGGAGGTGATAGTCGGACACTTTTGAGACGCTAGACGCCAGACGCCAGACGCCAGACACACAAGGGCAGACGTCTTCGGTCGTCTTGCATCTTTTCTCGTGACCTACTGTTCAGGCATGGACGGGCATCTGCAGCGACAGGCGTTGACTGCGGCGGAGCGGGCGATCGAGGCACTTGGTCGTAAAGATCCGGGTGGCGCACGTTCGGCCGTCGCCTCCGCGGTCGAGAGAGATCAGGTTGGGTTGTTTGGTGCTTTGGCCGACGCCGTATACCTGGCGGCTACTGAGTTGGAGAAGCACGGCGAGTTGAGTGATGCCACCTGGAACACGCTCGCCGATGCCGTTGGCCCCGGTCCTCTGCAGGGCCTGGTCGAGTCCGTGCGGGGCTAGCGTCTAGCGTCTAGCGTCTCAGTTCTTTCCCTCGCCCTGGACCTTCGGTCTAAACCTCTTGGAATAGATACGGCCGCATGATGTCGAGGCGGCGGTCGACGGTGGGGGGATCCATGTACCAGAGAGTCGCGGCCAGGGTCGACAAGAGCGGATTGCCGTCCTGAGGGGTGAAGCAGAATCCCACCACCTCGTTGCCGTTGCGGATAGCAACCGTCTCGATCGCCACCACGGTTTGGGAAAGAATGCGACCAAAGTATCCGTGATCGCGACCGAAGGAAAACACCGAGTTTGCAGAGCGCCGGTAGGTGATGGCCACTCGCTTGTTCGATGCCAGGCGCTCCTTGACTTCGTCGAGAGTCATCTCTCGATCGAGGGTCAAGCAGAAATGCATCGAATGCATGTACTGGGTGTTGACCTTGAGCGCCGACGAGAACATGTTGAGGTCGTAGCCGAGCGTCTCGAACAAACCATGAGCATCGCGGGCATGGTGGGTCCCGAACCGCGGATCCTTGTGCCGCTCCACGGTTGGGGACGGAGCGAATCCGGAGTCCTGGGAAATGTCGTTCGATCGCCGCACACACAGGAAGCGGCCGTCGGTGAGGTGGTTGGTCCCGTCTTCGTCCATCGCCAGCATCTTCACGAGAACTGCAATGTTGTGGGTGTTGCAGGACACGATGTGGAGGAAACGGTCGTGCCCGACCTGGAGCGATTCGTCATTGATGCCCCGGGCGTACATCTTGCCGAACCCGTACTCCGAACCCTGGGCCATGAAGCCGAGCGGCCCGACTGCATGGTTGTAGAACTCGGCCTTCATGTCGTTGCCGACCGGGGTGCAGTCGATGACGACCTTCGCCCGCTCGATGGCCTCCCGCGCCTCGTACTTGGGCGCATGCCCGAGCTCCTCGAAGGTCGAGCGCTTGTCCTCGTCGACGGCCAGATTGGCACCGCGGCGGACGAGATCGTTGACCTTGCCGCGCTCGGTGATGAGAGGAGTGCGCTTATGGAAAGTCACCTCGTCGATTCCGAAGTCGGCCTTGTGGTCGGCCAGCAACCCGATGAGAGGCTCCCCGATGGTCCCGGTCCCTACAACGTGGACAATGTTCATGAAGCTCCCTTCGGTCGCGGTGGTGCGTGGTGCGTAATGCGTTAAGAATTGACTTACCCGTCGCCTCTCAGCCTATTCCTGAGATCGTGACCCGCAACGCAAAACGCACCACGCACCACGGTTTTGAGCCGGCAGAGCCGGCTCAAAACTGTTCTTCTTCCGTGCTTCCTTTCAGGGCCAGGGTGGAGGCGGCGCCCCCGCTCAGGATCTCTGACACCTTGTCGAAGTAGCCGGCGCCGACTTCTCGCTGATGGCGAGTGGCCGTGTAGCCCGACTGCTCCAGGGCGAATTCCCGTTCCTGCAGCTTGACATAAGCGGTCATGCCCTCGGCGGCGTAACCGCTGGCCAGTTCGAACATCGAAGCGTTCAGAGAGTGGAACCCTGCCAGGGTGATGAACTGGAACTTGTAGCCGAGGGCCCCGAGTTCCTTCTGAAACGAGGCGATGGTCGCCTCGTCGAGGTTCTTTTTCCAGTTGAAGGACGGCGAGCAGTTGTAGGCGAGCATCTTGCCGGGAAATTGTTCGTGGACCGCGGAGGCGAAACGGGACGCCTCGTCGAGGTCGGGGTGGGCTGTCTCGCACCAGATGAGATCCGAATAGGGGGCGTAGGAAAGGGCCCGGGAGATCGCCTGGCCGAGACCTTCGTTGACCCGGAAGAAGCCCTCGGCGGTGCGCTCTCCGGTGCAGAACTCTTGATCGCGAGGATCGACGTCTGATGTGAGCAGGTTGGCGCCGTTGGCATCGGTGCGGGCCACTACCAACAGCGGAACCTCCATCACGTCGGCCGCCAGCCGGGCCGCCAACAAGGTCCGGATGTGCTGGCCAGTCGGCACGAGGACCTTGCCTCCCATATGGCCGCACTTCTTCTCGGCCGCGAGCTGGTCCTCGAAATGGACCCCGGCGGCGCCAGCCTCGATAAATGATCTCGTCAGTTCGTAGACATTGAGGGCACCACCGAAACCGGCCTCGCCGTCGGCCACGATCGGCACGAACCAATCGGTGTCTCCCTTGCCCTCCGACCATTGGATCTGGTCGGCCCGGCGAAGGGCGTTGTTGATCCGTCGCACCAGGGCAGGAGCGGAATTGGATGGATACAGCGATTGATCGGGGTAGACCTGCTCGGAGAGGTTTGAATCGCCTGCCACCTGCCACCCGGAGAGATAGATCGCCTTGAGGCCGGCTTTGACCATCTGCACCGCCTGCCCGCCCGACAACGCTCCGAGGGCCGACACGTAGTCGTTGGTCGACAGCTGGTCCCAGAGCTTTTCGGAGGTGGTGCGGGCCAGGGTGTATTGCTCCCGCAGCGATCCCCGCAGCGACAGCACCTGCGCCGCCGTGTAGTCACGCCTGATCCCGGCCCACCGGGGATCCGACCCCCAGGCCTCCTGCAACTGCTCGATCTCATCCCGATGGCGCATCTTGTGTCCTCCCATGGTCATCTCAATATGTTCCTAGTCGATCAATTCGTAGGCCGGAAGGGTCAGGAATTCGACGAAGCCGGGCTCCAGCGCAACCTTTTCGAACACCCTCCATGCCTCGTCGACATCGCCAGTCATGGCAGCCATCTCCTCACCGGCGACGGCTCGCACCAGGTCGGCATCGACCCGGCGCCCGTCGTCCAATGCCACACCGTGACGGACCCACTGCCAAATCTGGCTGCGTGAGATCTCGGCAGTGGCAACGTCCTCCATCAGATTGTCGATGGCGGCGGCACCGACGCCGCCCAACCAGGCCGCCAGGTACCGGATACCGACGTTGACGTTGGTGCGGATCCCGGCTTCCGTAACCCTGGCCCCTTCGATCTCGACGTTGAGCAGGTCATCGGCTCCGACCTTGACGTCGTCACGGCTCCGGGCGAGTTGATTGGGGGCGTCGCCCAGGACCCGATCGAAACAAGCCCGTGCCACTGGTACGAGATCCGGATGGGCCACCCAGGTTCCGTCGCAGCCCTGTGCAGCTTCGCGGGTCTTATCCTCGGTGACCCGGGCCAGGGCCCGCTCGGTCACTTCGGGGTCGCGCCGGTTGGGGATGAAAGCGGCCATCCCCCCGATGGCGTGAGCCCCGCGCCGATGGCAGGTCGCCACCTGAAGCTCCGTGTAGGCCCTCATGAAGGGAACCGTCATCGTCACCTGGGAACGATCGGGCAGGATGAACTCGGGGTGATTCCGTAGCTTCTTGATGACCGAGAAGATGTAGTCCCAGCGACCGGCGTTGAGACCACCCGAGTGCTCCTTCAACTCGTAGAGGATCTCGTCCATCTCGAAGGCAGCGAGAATTGTCTCGATCAGGACGGTGGCCTTGATAGTGCCGCGGGAGATGCCAAGTTTCTCCTGGGAGTAGACGAACACGTCGTTCCACAGACGGGCCTCGAGATGGTTCTCAAGCTTGGGGAGATAGAAGTAGGGCCCGGTTCCGGCCTCAAGGGCGGCTCTGCCACCGTGGAACAGGTACATCCCGAAGTCGAACAGAGAAGCCGACATCGACCGGTCATCGACCTCGAGGTGCCGCTCGGAAAGGTGCCAACCGCGGGGCCGGATGATCAACCGGGCGGTGTCTTCGTTGAGGCAGTAGGTCTTGTCCGGTGTCTCGAGAGAAAGGGTTCGCCGGTAAGCATCGACCAGGTTGGCCTGGCCCTCGATCAGGTTCGCCCACGTCGGGGAGGTGGCATCCTCGAAATCGGCCATGAACAGAGAAGCCCCGGAGTTGAGGGCGTTGATCATCATCTTCCGGTCGACGGGGCCGGTGATCTCGACCTTGCGTTCCAGCAGATCGGCGGGGGCCGACGCCACTTTCCAGTCGGCTTTCCTCACGTCCTCGGTCGTTTCCAGAAAGGTCGGCAGCTCGCCACCATCGAGCCGTTCCTGGCGCTCCGACCGGGCCGTAAGCAATTCCGTGCGCCGGGGCCCGAATTGACGCTCGAGGTCGGCCACGAATGCCAGCGCCTCCGAGCTGAGGATGTGGGCGAACTCGCCGATCGGTCCCCGAAGTTCCGCACTCACTCGTTAACCGGCCCTTTCTGATTTGGCACTTTCTAGTTTCCTCTCGTCGCCCTAAGGAATATCGATTCTTTCACGCTTCTGGGGTGGAATTTCGTCCTGGGCCACGCAAGAATGAGGTTTCTTAGCGATTTCGGGATGGTCGTCATGAACTTCGATGCCAACACCTTTGGTCATCGCCTTCGGCACTACCGCCGCCGCCGGGGATTGACCCTCGACGAACTGGGCGCCCTGATCGGCCGGCCGG
>JANMST010000543.1:0-8982 GCA_031389635.1 Acidimicrobiia bacterium
GGGGGATGGTGGGGTTGTTGGCGGCTTCGATCGGGGGGGCGTTCTTGACGGCGATGGTGGTGGAAGTGGCGGAAGGCCCCACCTGGCGACGCCTGATCGCCATGGCCTCGGGAGTCCGGCCCTGCCGCCAGCAGCCGTGGCAACTGCCGGCACCAGGAACAGGGCTACCGAGGCCATGGCGATCAGGCGTCGCCAGGTGGGGCCTTCCGCCACTTCCACCACCATCGCCGTCAAGAACGCCCCCCCGATCGAAGCCGCCAACAACCCCACCATCCCCCACCCCGGCAAAATTACCGGAGCGGATGCGAGGAGCCATCCCCCGACGGCCAGAGAGCCCCCGAATGCCAACGGCCCCAGACGGGTTTTCCCGATCCAGAGGGCTCCGACCCCCACGGCTGCAACCACCGAGACCGGCCATAGCCACTGGAGTTCAACCACCGGCAGTGGCGCGGCAGTGAGGAGAGGCCAGAGATTGCCCGAAGCCACAAACGGAGCGACCAGCCCCAAACCGAGAGACGTCACCGCCAATCCGGTGAACACAGCGAACCAGCGCCGGGTGAAGGCGGCCCAGAGAATTGCGGCTACTGGAACCACGGCCAGGACGGGCAGATAGGTGGCTGCCACCAAGCCGGCTGTGAGGCCTCCTCGAGCGTATCGGCCCAGCCGCCGTCGCCAGTCCCCGCTCGTTGGGGAAAGAACCGCGTCGAGCACCCACGGCAATGGTCCGGCCGCCAGAAGGAGGGGCCATTGCCCGGCGCCGAAGAGCGCGGCCGACGTGGCCCCTCCGACGTAGACCCAGGCCGCGAGGTGACCTGCCCCGCTGCTGGCTCCGGCCCGGCGAGCAAGCCTGATCGTTCCGGCCAAAGCCGCCACTACCGCCCCGACTGTCAGCAATGTGGCGGCGATCTCAGGACGACCCCCGACGAGGAAGTTGGCGATAGCCCCCAGACCGGCGATCGGCGGAGCGGTCGTCGAACTTCCCAGACCGGAGCCATGCCAGCCCCCGCCATAAGACGAGATCAGTCCGCTCAGGTTGTTGGCCGGAGGCAAGCTGAACCCGGCTGCCGGCGTGCCCGCGAACCAGATCTCGCGTGTAGCGATTGCAACTCCCAAACTCGACAGAGCCATCAGAACGGCGGTCGGTTTGGTCCAGGCGTGAACCGTGCGTTCTGCCAGTGAGTCAGGTTTTTCCTCGTCGATGGCCCGGCTGAACCGTTCCCCCAATTCGGACAGCGTCTTGCGCAAGCGCACCGAGCCGGCGACCTGGAACCTGAACAATTCTTCGTCTCCGACCTGGCGGATCCGGCGCAGGGCCCGGCGAGCGGAAACTGTCGATGGCAGCTTGCCCAAATTCCAGACCCAGCCGAAGAGCGTTGCCAGCAGCGGCCGCAGTCGCCCCAAGAACAACTGGCCCACTCCATCGGCGATACCGGCCAGGAACCCGGTGGGTAGAACCCACGTCAGCGTTACCGGCTTGTACGCGATCAGCATGGCCCGCTCCCTACCCGCCTGCTGGCGCCACCCGGGCTGGTGATCGGGACAGTCGAGAGGATGGAAGACCTCCGAAGAGGGAACGACGATCACGCGGCCCCCCGCTAGCCGGGCGCGCTGAGACAGATCGAGCCCGGCCGCATCCAGCGACAACTCGGGATCGAGGCCTCGCAGGCCACTGAGTAGGTCGCGCCGGACGAGCATGGAGATCGGCGAGACAAATGCGACCTCTCGAACAACGTCGTACTGCTCGAGGTCCAGTTCTTCGGGATCCAAGCCCGAGTACGGCTCACCGAACACGTCGGTCGCCTCACCGACGGAGTCGAGCCGGTCGTCGGATCCTTCGATCAGAACCTTGGATCCGGCCACCGAGGCGTCGTGGCGACGAGTTTCTCGCAAGAGCGCCAACAGCGCGTCAGGACGAGGACGGGTGTCTCCATGGATCAGCCAAACGAAGTCGATCCTGTCATCCAGATGGTCGAGGATCTGCCCGACCTCTTCAAGACGAGTAATACGCCCGACGATCGGAAGGGCGTCCGTCCCTGGCGAATTGGAATCAGGCGCTGGATCGGGCGAATTTGGATCGGAAGAATCAGGTTGAGATGGGCCCGCTCCGCCAACCTGAAGGACCTGGGCGGGTACGTAGACTTGCCGGGCGACGGCGGTCATCGTCTCGTCGATGCGGCTCCGTGGTAAGGACAGCACTACAACTGCCACGGCGGGGGCGCCTGGAGACATGGCGGGAGAAGGAGCTACCGGAAGACCCGGCGGGCTGGTCATGGGGCAAGACATTGTGTTGCGGTCTTGGGAGTACCGCAATCTCGGGAGGGTTACGTGAGGTTGGCAATGTTGTCGGGCGGGGTCGGCGGAGCCCGATTGGCCAGGGGTTTGGCGGCTATTCCCGACGTCGACTTGACCGTAATTGTCAACGTCGGAGACGACGAACGCATCTACGGCCTGCTCGTTTCCCCCGACATCGACACCGTCGTCTACACGATGGCAGGCCGGGAAGGTCCTCACGGATGGGGCCTTCAAGACGATCCTTTCACCGTAATGGCGGCAATGGACGCCCTCCCCATCGACACCAATTTTCGCATCGGCGACCGGGACATAGCCACCAACCTGTTCCGCACGGATCGTCTGGCGGGGGGTTGGTCGCTCACCTGGGTGACCACCGCCCTGGCCTCGGCGTTCGGTGTTCCGGCGACCGTATTGCCCGCGACCGACGATCCCCTGAAATCCCAGCTGATGGTGGCGAACGGCGATTGGATCAGCTTCCAGGAATACTTCGTGGTGCGTCGGCACACCGATGAAGTCGAGGACATCCGATTCGAGGGGGCCGGTTTCTCCAAACCTGCGCCCGGAGTCATCGAGGCGATCGAGGCCAGCGACGCTCTCATCATCGGGCCGTCCAATCCGGTCCTCTCCGTCTGGCCGATCCTGGCGGTCCCGGGAATCGGTGGGGCCGTCGCTCAAAAGAGCAGGGTGATGGCGGTCAGCCCTTTGATAGGCGGGTCGGCCCTCAAGGGCCCGGCTCACCGAATTCTCACGGCCCTTGGATACGGCACAGGAACCTCTGCGGTGATCGGCTCTTACGGGGGGCTTCTCACCGACATCGTCATTGACAATGCCGATGCCGACGATGCCATCGGAGTCAAAAGACCCTGGATCCATGTCACCGACACCCGCATGCCAGACCTGGCAGCCTCCACCCGGGTAGCCCAGGTCATCGTCGACGCCATCGGCAACGGCGGATAGCTCATGGCCGTCGAGATCTTCCCGGTTCCAGGGCTCCCCGAAATTGAACCGGGCGACGATCTATCCGCGTTACTGGTGGACGCCGTGTCGCCTCTGCACCCCCGTGACGGCGACATCCTCGTGGTCACCCACAAAGTCGTCTCCAAGGCTGAAGGTGCTATTGCCCAGGCCGCAACCGAAGAGGACTATCGAAACGTGGTTGCGTCGGAGTCCAAATCGATCGTTCGCCGAAGAGGGAACATGCTGATCGCCGTCACGCGCCACGGATTCGTCTGCGCCAACGCGGGCGTTGATCGCTCCAACGTGACCGGCGATCGCGTCGTTCTGCTCCCCCGCGATCCCGACCGCTCAGCTCATCGAATCCGGACCCGGCTGCAACGAGACCTCGGCGTCGATCTGGCCGTGGTCATTTCGGATACGTTTGGACGGGCCTGGCGCACCGGCGTCGTTGACGTGGCGATTGGCATCTCTGGCATGCGTCCGATCCTCGATCTCAGAGGGACAACCGACATGCATGGAAGGATCCTCGAGGTCACAGAAGTGGCGATAGCCGATGAGGTGGCCGCGGCAGCCGAGCTGGCGATGGGAAAGTCGACCGGCATCGCTGCAGCGCTGGTCCGGGGAGTGGTCTACGAACCCGGAATAGGCCGAGCCTCTGAGCTTGTGAGAAACCCGAACGAAGACATGTTCCGATAAGGAACGTTTGAGGTTTGAGGTTTGAAGTAGGAGGTCGGAAGTAGGAGGTTGAGAGCCGAGGTCGGGGTCTGACCTCGAACTTCGAACCGCGCCGCTAGGCGCCGGGGCGGCCCAGGCCCCAATAGTCCAGCCCGGCGGCCCGGACTGCTTTGGGGTCGAGGAGGTTGCGGGCATCGACGATCCGGTGGCCCCGCATCCGAGTAGCAACCGCAGTGAGATCAACCGTGGCGAACTCGGGCCACTCGGTGGCGATCAACAACACATCGGCGCCGTCGACGGCCTCGAGAGCAGAGTCGGCATGTCGAATGTCAGGGGCATGAGCCTCGGGGTCATATGACACGACTTCGGCCCCTTCCTCGATCAAGAGCCGTGCTATCCGGGTTGCGGGCGATTCCCTGACATCGTCGGTGCCAGCCTTGAAAGCAACACCCCACATGGCGATGCGGCGTCCCCGCAGACCACCGCCAGCAGCCATCCGAACCTTGGTGGCAACACGACGTCGTTGTTCCTCGTCGGCTTCGATCACTGCCTTGAGAAGCTTGAAGTCGTAACCGGCATCCTCGGCGACTCCGATGAGCGCCAACGTGTCCTTGGGGAAGCACGAGCCACCGTAGCCCGGGCCGGGCTTGAGGAAGTGGGGGCCGATCCGATGATCGAGGCCTACTCCGGTGAGCACGTCGAGAATGTCCGCCCCGGCCGCCTCGCACAAGTTGGCGAGTGTGTTGGCGAACGTGAGGCGGGTGGCAAGGTACGAGTTGGAGGCGTACTTGATCATCTCGGCTGACGTCGGGTCGGTGGTTACAACCTTGGTTTCGAGCGTGTCGTAAAGCGACGCGACCAGGAGAGCGTCGTTGGGTTCGAAGGCTCCAACCACGATTCGATCCGGATCGAGGAAGTCGGAAACCGCGCTCCCCTCGCGCAGGAACTCCGGATGCGAGACGACCCCGGCCGCACTGCCGAGGTTGGCCAGTCGCTTCCTCAATCCGACCACCGTCCCTGGAGGGACCGTCGACTTGACGACGAAGACAGTTTCGGGCTCGACAGTGAGTGCGAGTTCGTCGACGACGCCTTCGATGAAGCTCAGGTCGGCTCGACCCCTCGCGCCTGGAGGAGTCGGAAGGCAGAGGAAGACCAAACGGGAACCTCTGACCGCTTCGACGTTGGATCCATGGAAGCTCAACCGGCGGGACTGGCGGGCCTCGTCGAGCAGGTCGGCAAGCCCGTCCTCGAAGATTGGGACCTGGCCGTTCTCGAGAAGAGCGAGTCGGGCGCTGTCAGCCTCTCCCAGCCGCACGTCATGACCCAGACGAGCCAGTCCGGCGGCGGTCACCAGACCGACGTAACCGGCGCCGATAACAGATATTTTCACGATTGCTCCCCTGCGATGACCGCCCGTTTGGGCAAGCTAGCCGTTCTGGGCCGTCCTGTCAGCATCCAATCCGACGATGACCACCGCGTCGACTTCGGAGTCCAAAGAACCGGTCGAAACTTCCCCAAATCCGAGGGCGTCGACGATGGCCTGGCCGGCCAGGAGGCCACCGGGGCGGACCAGCACCTTGGTGGTCACGAAGTCGCTCCGGTCAGCATCGCCCACGGCGAGAACCTGAAAGCCCTCATTCTCGAGGATGTCAGACCAACGCCCGGCCGAGCCCTTGGTGCCGTTGCCGTTGAGCACCTGCAATCGGAGCGGCTCGTTCTCGGCGACGGCGGTCATGGGTTGACCAGAGGCAAAGTGGGCGATGACGTTGTCCGCTTCGGGATGCTGCATTCGCACGATCGACATTTCGTTGTAGGTATCGAGGTAGACCGGGAGAGTTGCCGTCTCGATCTTCTGACCCGAGATTGAACGCATTCGGAAGGCCAACTCGACCAGTGAGGATCGGGCGAAAGCGGAGTCGACCGTCAGATGCTTGGCAAACCCGCCGACGATCGAGCCGGCCTCGGTCAGGCTGGAGGGAGTCTTGACCGCTCCCAGAATGGCCAGGATCAAGTTCTGCTGGCGCCCGGTGCGCCCGATGTCGTCGGCGTCGACCGAGACCCAGTCACCATCCCGTAGCTCTTGATAGTGACGGGACCGGGCGTAAGCCAGAGCCTGGGATCCGTCCAGCAGCTGATATCCGGCCTCGACCGTCAAACCGCTGTTGGCATCACGGGCTGGATAGGGAAAGTCCAGGTAGACCCCACCGATGTCGTCGACCAGCGATTGGAAGCCGACGAAGTCGACCTCGATGTAGTGGTGGACTGGAAGACCAGTCACCTGCTTCACGGTGCGGACCATTAGGGGAGCGCCGCCTACCGCATATGCAGAGTTGATCCGATCGGTGCCTTTGCCCGGGATCTCGACCAGGAGGTCTCTGGGAAGCGAAAGGATCTGCACATGACCATCGCCCGGGTAGAGCTTGATCAGCATGATCACATCCCCCCGCGCTCCGGCCGACTCACCGAAGTTCTGGAGGCTGTCGAGACCGGCGCGAGTGTCGGAGCCGATCACTAGGAAGACGAGGGGTTCGGCGGACTCGGTCGGTCGGACCGTCAGTTCCGGCACCACTTCCTCGAGTTGAGTGGCGTTGTTGCGAAACGCGTCCTGAGCCGACCGGAGAGTCCAATAGACCGCGAAGACGGCCAGGTTGGCGAAGACAAGAAAGACAACGATCAGCCGCTTGAACCAAGTCGAAGCACTTCGATGTTTCAAACTGGTGGGTTGCCGGTTGGGTGGCCGGTGGGGTGGATTGTGGACGCGTTGAGACGGCGGTGTCATAGTGGAATCGAGGCTCATTGGGCTACCTCTGAGACGCTCAGAAGATTAGCAAGGTTCCATACCCAAAATCCGAGTGGAGCTAAACGTTCACATCCCGGGCACTACCCTCCGAGCCCCAAGTTCAAGAGCGGAGACACGTGGCAGTCCTACCCCACGAAGGAACCTTTTCGATCATGTACGGCACCCTCCGGGTGCCGATTGGAAGCGGCTATCGCCCTGGCTATCTCGCCCGGCCCGACGAGGCCGGAAGGTTTCCGGTTGTCTTTGCATTCCCCGGAGTCGGCGGGCTCAAGAGCTACCAAAAGGAACTCTGCCGGCGCCTCGCCCGTCGGGGATTCGCCTGTCTTGCCGTTGATCTCTACCCCAATGAGGACACTCGCGAAAGGGGGGAAGAGGACGGCCAAAAGAACGACGGCTTGGCCGCCTACGCGTCTCAAACCGATCGGGCGATCTCGTCGGACATCGACGAGGCCCACGAGTTCCTGGAGAGCGAGGATGTCTTTTGGGCGATCCCGGATCGTTGCGGAGTCCTGGGTATCGATGTGGGCGGTCGATTCGCCCTGATCGCCGCTGCGACTCGACCCTGGGCAAGAGCGGCAGTTGTCGTTTCCACCCCTCTCACGGGTGACGAGCGTCGTGAGTTCCAGGTTGCTGACATGCTCAACCATCTGGCGGTCCCGGTGCTCGGCCTCTACGGCTCGGCCGACCTGTTGATTGCCGCCGAAACCGTCGACGCCGCCCAGGACCGAAATCAGAACGGGCAGTGGCTCCTCTACGATGGTGCCGGCCACGACTTCGTCGATGACAGCAGCCCCGAATACGACCCCGCAGCCGCCGCCGACGCCGAGAGCCGCATTACTCAATTCTTTCAATCCGTGCTTCCGAAGCCGGAAACCGTAGATCTGGGGTAGAGAGATTCAAGCTTCAAGCCTCAAGCTTCAGGCCTCAAGCCTCAAGCAGTATGGGGACGTCTCACGGCTCACGTCTCACGGCTGACGTCTCAACCTCGAACCTCGAACCTCGAACCTCGAACCTCGAACCTCATCAAACCGTCCGCAGGTGGCGGATCTCGCCCGCGATCAGGTTTTGCCTTCCGTAAGCCGTTTCGACGACCAATGAGCCGTCGACACCGATGTCAACCACCTCACCTTCCCCGTTGGGTTCCCAGGTCACTCGTCGCCCGACCGTCGCCGACAACTCGAGATAACGGCTTCGTCCCCACTCATTTGGCCCGGCCGCCATGCGTTCGAGGAGTCGCTCCGCCCAGGACGTCGCCGTAGCAACAACGGCGCCGGGGCCGGGGTCATCGATCCACTGAGCCCCGCTGCCCCCCGGAGGATCGGGCCACCACAGATTGAGGCCGCAACCCACCACCAGGACGCCGCCCGAACCCTCGACGAGGATGCCGCCGATCTTGTTGTCCCCGATCAGCAGATCGTTGGGCCACTTCAGGCTGATATGACCTTCGAGCACGTCCGCGGCCGCTAGTCCGGCCACCAGGGGGATCAGCGGCCACGAGCCGACATCCCAAATCGGCCGCATGGCGAGACTGGCCGCCACAGCCCGAGGGGCCGATTCCCAGGTCCGCTGACTCCTCCCCCGTCCCTCGGTCTGCCGACCGGCCACCACCAAAATCGGCTCGTCAACCAGCGCCGCGGCGGCAATGTCCTGGGTGGAGGTGACTTCGTCGTAGACCTGCAGTGAATATGGTGTAGCCATCACGAGCCTGATTGAGTCCAACTGCTTTGGGTCCAATCAGCATACGGAGGGACGTCGTGGGCACTGAGGCGCGCATCGAACAGCTACGCAAGCTTCGTGAAGAGGCGCTGCACTCCGGGAGTCGCCGTGCGGTTGACCGCCAACACGAACAGGGCAAGCTCACCGCCCGCGAGAGGATCGCCCATCTCCTCGACAAAGGCTCCTTCCAGGAGATGGACATGTTGGTCCGCCACCAGGCTTCGGGTTTCGGTATCGAGCAAAAGCGCCCCCCCGGCGATGCGGTTGTAACAGGCTATGGCACCGTCGACGGCCGCACCGTGTTCGTCTACGCCGAGGATTTCACGGTTTTTGGAGGCAGCCTCGGGCGAGCCGTCGCTGACAAAATCTGCAAACTGATGGATCTGGCGATGGAAGTTGGGGCACCCATCATCGGCCTGAAGGACTCGGGAGGGGCGCGCATCCAGGAGGGTGTGGCGGCTCTCGACGGCTACGGCCGGATCTTTGAGCGCAACGTGCGGGCCTCGGGTGTGATCCCACAGATCTCCGTAATCATGGGGCCC
>JANMST010000007.1:0-7995 GCA_031389635.1 Acidimicrobiia bacterium
ACCGTTTGGCCCGCCCGGACATGCCTATCAAGGAGAGCCTCATGACAACTGCTCGCCTACTCAATGCTGGACGGCGCACTGTCGGCTTCGCCCTGGCGGTGACGCTCGGCGCCGGGCTTGCCGCCTGTGGAGGTGGTGAGGACCGTGTTGCAACGACCGTTGACGAAGCGGTCGCGACGACGACGGCAGCGCCCGCACCGGTGTCTGAGTCCGATCGGGCGGCCATCAACGAGGTCCTTGAGGCGAGCTCCACGGCCGAGGGTGCCGGGGACGCGGCGGCATTCCTGGCCCTGTTGACCGACCAGGGCCTCGAGCAGTACGGCTTGGGCACCCGGGAGGAGATCCTCGCCAATGGGCTCGAGACCGACGAGCGACCCGGCGAATTGGTCGGCGAGCCGGTGGTCACCGTCACCGGCGACGACGCGTCGGTGACCCTCGACATCGTTGCGGGGCTCGGCATATACCGGATCGGGTTCGGGTTGGTGCGTGATGGGGATGGCTGGCTCATCGACGGCTTTGAGTTCCAGGGCGGCGCCCCGGCCCCTGATGGTGTCCCGGTGGTCGAGGTCACGGCGGTCGATTTCGCGTTCGGCTTCGACCGGGAGGCGTTGACGTCGGGCGAGTTCGCCTTGAACTTCGACAACATCGGCACCCAACCGCACGAGATGGCACTGTTCCGGGTGCCTACCGACGCCACCGTCGCCGAAGCGGGAGCAGCGCTAGCTGGCGTCGACGGGTCGAGCTACGAGGGGGTGCCGTCCGGCTATGAGGTCGTCGACCACCTCGCCTACGCCGAGCCGGGTGATAGCGCCAGCTTCACGTTCGCCGAGCCGCTGTCGGCGGGCCACTACGTATTCGTCTGCTACATCCCAGTCGGCGGGTTCGACCTCGAAACCGGCGAGCCCGTGGTTCCGGGCGCCGAACCGCACATCGCCCGGGGCATGATCGCCGACTTCACGGTCGGGTGATAGGGCTCGCGGGCACGCTGAGTGTGACCATTGCATCGGCTGGTGCAGCGGCCGTCGCTCGACCGACAGGGTCGGTACTACATGAAAGGAGCAGAAGTTGGAAGACCAGGTTGCTCTCGACCGCCGGGGACCGTCATTGGCTGCTCTCGTTCGTGGGGGTGGGATGGTCTTGGTCGCTGGCGGTTTGTTGTTGGTCGTAGGGACGGTATTGCATCCATCCCAGGAGACCCCGGTGACCATTCTCGAGACCGAGGTGAGGCTGGTCGGTTCTCACGCCGTTTCGGTCGTCTCCTATGTGCTGGTCCTTCTTGGTCTCCCGGCGCTTTACGGTGCCGAGTCGCAACGCATGGGGCGGGTGGGGTTGACCGGTTTCTTGATGACTTTCGCGGGGACCGCCCTGCTTGCGATTTCCAGCATGTTCGGTTTCCTCGCCCCGGTTCTGGCTGCGGAGGCACCCGCAACCATCGACGAGATCGGTCTCTATCTGCCGGTGGTGGTCTTCAACGGGTTGGCTGTCGTCGGTTTCATCGCTGGCTTTGTGATACTGGGCGTTGCCGTGGCCAGGTCGAGGGTTTTCCCTCGATGGTCAGGCATCTTGATGGCGGTGGGCGCGCCGATTCACTTGGTGGGGTTTGGGATCGCCCTACTTGGATCACCGGCATTCTGGTTCGTGGCCATCCTCGGTAGCCTGGCACTCGGCTCGGGTCTTGCCTGGTCTGGCTATCGGATGTGGGCCAAACCGGGGTTCTGACTCGCCGGTATTACCGCCTGGGGAAGTGAGAGTGGCGCGAAGTCCAGGTAGCGACAATGTGACTCCTGTAGTTGGCGGGACGTGGTTCCGGTTCCTGGGCGGCATTGGATGACCTCCGCGGCTTCCCGCTCCGGCTCCTCTTGGTTATCCAGGGGATGGGTTCGAGGAGGTCATGGGCCGCGCTACTCAGGAGGCGAGGTGGTTTCGGGGCCGGTTGGTTGCAGACCGAGGTCGCTCGGAACAGAACTCGACCCTCATCTTTCCCTTACCCATGGAGCTTCTGCGGGTTCTGGACAGGATGGGTGGTCGGACTCCGGACTGAATCGGTTGGTCCACTATCCGGATTTCGCTCACACCAGGCTGCGAGCGCTTCGTGTACGAACGAGCCATGTTCCAGCAGCCGGTACTCGTCGACCGAGTGAAACCCTTGTTTGCCAATCGCCAGCAGGCGGTGCCCAGGGCGTCAGTATTCAGATCAGCCGCAATATCGGGTTCAAGGAGAATCCGTACAACGGCCCTCCGGTCGAGCGGAGGCGTGCGAACGCAGCGAGCACGTCGTCGGCTCCGATGGCGAGTTATGCCGTGAGCCACAGGCAGCCGGGTATTCGGGCCTGCGAGGTCCGAATAGGGCCGCGTCCGAGCGGGACTTCGGGCGCGGGCGGCGCCGGTTAGGCTACGGTTGCCGGCGCCACCATCGAACGGTGCACCCCGCCCGCTGGAAAGATAGAGAAGATAGAGATGGCCGAAGTTGGCGATCGGATTGCAGTGGCATCCAAGGGGAAGCCGCGGTTTGGTTTTGTGACTGCTGTTAAAGGCGCCATGATCACCGTGCGATGGGACACGGGCGTCGAGACGAGCCTCATCCCCGGGCCAGGCGTCCTCAGCGTGGTGACCAGCCGACGGCGGATTCAGTCAGCGCACACTCGTCCGACAACCTCGGGCGCGACGGCCGCAGCCAGGAAGGCCGCTCCTGCCAAAAAGGTCCCTGCCGGCAAGAAGGCGGTGGCTAGGAAGGCCGCCAAGAAGGTCCCTGCCGGCAAGAAGGCGGTGGCTAAGAAGGTCCCTGCCGGCAAGAAGGCGGTGGCTAGGAAGGCCCCTGCAAGCAAGAAGGCCCCTGCCGGCAAGAAGGCGGTGGCTAGGAAGGCCCCTGCCGGCAAGAAGGCCCCTGCCAGCAAGAAGCCAGTGGCCAAGAAAACCTCGTCCAGCCGGACGACCGGCAAGAAGACACGGTAGAGGGACTCTCACGTCGGCCGCACGCCGCGAGTGAGGAAGTCCTCCCCTGGGGACATCCCGTGGAGAGGCTGCTCGGACCGGGAGCCCATTGGTGTAGTCGAGGAGTCCGCCCTGCCAGGCATCTCGCCTCCCGTCTCTGGGGCTCTTCGCCCTGTCCCTGATGCGACTAGGCATCGCGGCTCGCGCGCGGACCAGGCTTCCCGGTCGACAGCAAGTCGACCGGGAACCAGACGTGCCGTGAACGCACAAGATCGGCCGGCCCCGGCCGTGCTCGTGGTAGAGGCGGACCCCGTTCACCTGTTCGTATGCCACGTCGACCAAACCCTAACCCAGAGCAGATCGGTCCGGCCGGACGGCTGACTCACCCATAACGACGAAGACGGAAGTCGAGCTCGAGTTCCCGAAACCGTCTCAGATCCGGCAGATAGTCGCACCTGCCGATCATGCCGGTGTGGCGGCAATCCTTGAGTTGGACCACTGATGCCAATCTTGATCCATCTGCCGGCCTGCCAAGAACGGGCTCCGATTCACGAGCGACCTTCGAGTACCGAGAACGAGACCACGACAAGATTGAGCAGAAGACCGCCGCGCGCGTGTACAGGCGAGGACTGATGATCCTGCCGCTGAGCCGTTCGGGGTGGACCATTTCGACGTCATCGTGTTGCGACTCTCCTAACGTTGTCGGAGCGGCCGTGCGTTAGTCGGCGGTGGAGAGGAGACGCACAACGATACCCACAAGGTGGACCTCGACCCGATTGACCGCGGTTGGCGTTCTGATCGTGGTGGTGGCTGCCTCGGTATATGCCGAGCGGATGCAGATCTCCCGAGGAGAGTCGGATCTTTGGGGCCAGAGGGCGATCGGCCTCGGGATCGCTTCTTTCGGATTGGTGGGGGCATTGCTTCTGTACAGGCGTCCCGGCCACCGCCTCGGTGGGTTGCTGGCCGCAATAGGGGTACTGGCTCTGCTCGGAGGATCGGCCAACGAGTATGTGCTGGCCGTCACTGGGGCGGGTCGCTTGGCCGAAGGCTCCGTGGCGTGGCTTGTTTGGTTATCCAACTGGTTCTGGTGGCCCGTGGTCGGTGGGGTCTTTGTGCTCTTGCCGCTCCTCTTCCCGGATGGACGGCCTCCGTCGACCCGTTGGCGGTGGGTGGCGATTGTGGGGGCGGCGGCGCTGGGGGGTTTGGTGTTTTCATCAGCTTTTCCGGAGACCTACGAGGCCACGGTCCTCGGTGAGGTTCCCGTTACCAAAAATCCATTGGGAATCGACGGGTTCACCAGTGCCGAAGCGAGCCGCGTCTTCGACATGTCGGGTTGGATCTTGCTGGTGGCATTTGTTGGGGCGGTCGCCGCTATGACGGTGAGGTTCCGAAGGTCGAAAGGAGGGGAAAGACTCCAGCTCAAATGGTTCAGCTATTCGGTGGGCTTGATGTTGGGGTGGACCCTGGTGGGGGAGATAATCTGGGAGTCCGTATTTGGCGATGTACTCGGTGGCTCGGTGCTCCCCTTCGGGCTGCTGTTGACCTTCATCCCGGTGACGATCGCAATCGCCATCCTCCGTTATCGGCTATATGCCATTGACCGGATCGTTTCCCGAACGGTTTCCTATGGCGTTGTGGTGGGCCTGTTAGCGCTGGTGTACGCAACTGGAGTGTTTGTCGTCCAGGCCGTCCTCCCCGGGGAACAGACCGACCTGGCGGTGGCGGCATCCACCTTGGCGGCGGCCGGGTTGTTTAACCCGCTGCGCCAACGGATTCGCCAAGTGGTCGACCGTCGCTTCAATCGCGGCCATTACAACGGCGAGAGGGTGATCGAGGAGTTCGCCAGAGGGCTCCGAAACCAGGTTGATTTGGAGGCTGTGGTCACCGACGTCCATCTGGTCCTCGATCGCACCATCCAGCCAGTCACAATTCTGATCTGGCTCCGGAGCGGCCCATGATGCGGTTCGGCCCGCCCACGGCGGCTACGGCTTTGCTGGAATGCCGCGATCCGCGACAGATCCGCACTAAACGGCGCGGCTCAGGGAGAAATAGGCGCCCTGCTCCTCGAAAGGCTGGCTCATAGGTCAATCTCGCTTCCGTGTCGGGCTGTCACCGGGGGGAGCAGCCGCCGTATCTCGGGGTGATCGAGCACCCCACCCACTAGGTGGATGCCTCCGAGGGCGATAAAGAAGAGGCTGACCATGGGTCTTCCGCGGGCAACCATGGGAAGCGATCCTCTCCACGTCTGTGAGACGTCCGATCGGACGTCGCGATGAATGCGGGGAGCCCAAGTCGTACACGCCGCGGGCCAGGTTCACTTCTGCCGGTTCGCCTTCGCCCGGTAAAGGGCGGCGTCAGCCCGAGCGACCAGAGATTCGAGAGTGTCGTCGACGCCGAGTTCGGCGAGTCCGGCGCTGACCGAAGCTGGCGGGCACCGAGCGGTAAGCGCGGCCTGGATTCCCACGAGTCGGCCCGTTGCAGTCGTTAGAGTCACATCGGAGAGGCCACAGACGAACTCGTCACCGCCCCAGCGGACCGTGACGTCATAGGGACGGAGCGCGGTGGCGATGGCAGTGGGCACGTCGCGCAATAGGGCGTCGCCGGCGGCGTGCCCCTGGTTGTCGTTGACGGCCTTGAGGGAGTCAATGTCGATCATCGCAAGGACCAAGGATCGGCCTGACCGCCTAGAACGCTCGATCTCACGGGTCAGGGCCATCTCGCCGGCTCCACGCCGCAAGACGCCTGTCAGTTCGTCCCGGCCAGCGTAGTTACGGTCGGCGGCGGCCTGCTCGCGATCGGCGGCCGCAGCCTGACGGTCCGCGGCCGCCAAGATGCGCTCAACCGAGGCCCGTTTCCGAGTGGAGGCCCCCGAGACCCGAAGGGACCTCAGCAGCGTGATGAGGGCCTCGCCCAGTTTGTTGCCCTCTTCGTCCGCCCGGCGCTCACGAACGCCGGCTGCTGTGTCGCGGTCGGCGGCCGCCTGGTCGCGGGTGCTGGCAGTGAAATCACGTGCCACAGCTTTTTGATCACGGACTTGGGCAACTTCGTCTCGCCGGACGGCAGTGTTACGCCGGTCGGCGATCTTCTTCGTCCTCATGGCCGCCATGGAGGTCCGCTTCCGAATGGCCGCATCACGCTCAAGACGAAACGCTTTCATCGAATCAGCAAACCTCGACTCTGGAGAATTGGAACTCGAGCCATCGGCCGCAGGCTCGCCCCAAATCGTCCAATCGCTTCGTCCTGCGATCGCCGAGCATCTCCAAGTTGGTTCGGACGATCCGGGCGTGGCCTTCGACCCCCGCGCCGACTGTTGATCGGTGCTCAGGGATTCTCCAGACACCAGCGCTTTTCCTTGAGCCTCATCGCGGAATCCTACTCCTCGGGTAGCAAGGGCCCGGGATTTTCCGTTGACGGCACCGGGGGGTCCCATCGACGCCCGACGTCAGGGTCGGACCGACCGGGAGGGGTTCACCTGTGCTCATACGCTGGGATCACGGCGACCTTCTTCTGCGATTTTGTCGTCGGGTCCAACTGGTAGCCCAGCCATTCCGTCGCCAGACGGCGCAACCTCCAAGCCGATCACCCGCTGGCCCATGGTCAGAATCTGACAGCTATTGGAAAGGATCGAACGCTCCGCGCTCTAAGAGTCGAGCGCAACTGTGGCGCGAATACCGGTGGCTTTGGTTGGCGGCGATTGCCATCGCCCTCGCCGATCGTTTGCAGGTGGACCAATGAATGACCTCGTATCCTCGGACGGCGCCACGCCGAGATTGTCCATTCCTCACTGGCCGATGCCGAACCTCCACCGGTAGCGTCGCTCGGTCCGGTCCCTGGTCCGAGCACTCGGCTACGGCGTGGTGTCATTGCGGCACAGGCCGTCACCGTCCTAGTGGTGGCAAGGGCGCCGTTGGTCTTGCGGGGACCGACCGGTCCTCCGAGCCTTCAATGTCGTCAACGTCTTCAATCGCTGCGGTGCTGGAACCGCCCGGTGCCTCGATGTTTCTGCCACTACCCGACGGGCGTTACGTCGCTATGTCTGGCTTCAACTAACGCGGACCGATCACGTCGGAGAGAGCCGGACGGCCAGTGGCTGGTCGAGCGACCGCTATCAGCAGGAGCCCGGTCAGGTGGATCGGCTCTGGATCCTGGATGTGGGCGGCCAGCGCCTCGTGGTAGACGCCTGGTATTTGCCGACGGCGACCGCGCAGGGCCGCGCCGAGCTCGAGAACGTAGTTGATTCGATTCGGTTCCTCGAGTCGCCCTGACGAGGGAATTTCCTGCGCCTGACCGCTCCCCTCGCCCGGGTGACGGCGGCGTGGATCTTCTCGAGGGGCCAGCGATGATTCTGTCGACACGCAATGTCGGGTAACTAGGAACCTGCGTTGTCGGAGCCTTCGCTGGTTGCTCGCCGAGCCACGTTTCCAGGACGCGTTTTAGACGCGAAACAGGGCGAAACGATCGTGTGCGAAACGACCTGTGCGAAATGATCCGCAATGGTGAGCATCGGTGAGGACAGAAAAGGCCTGTCGCGACTGATGATGTTGGTGTTTGCCCTGGTAGAACGCTTGGGCTTGCTTTCCCTCGCACAGAAGAAGCCAGGGGTTCAAATCCCCTCACCTCCACCATCCAAAATCCATTGTGGTTGCTGGGTTCTGTCCACGGGGTTACCTGCCCTCCAGCTCATCCGTGAGTTCGTCACTGGCAATCATTCGGCCGGCTCGGGCGGTGAGCATGGCGAGAACCCCACGCTGTTTTGCCGACCCAGCTGGCCAGACCGTGTGAGAGACAACCTCGAGCGGGCCTAGCACTCGGATTAGCACTCCTCGATCCTCAAGAGCGCTCATGGTTGCCACGTCTATCTCGCAATCGGCGGTCGTCGCCTAGCTGGCTTTCGGACGCGGCCTTTGGAGATTGCGCCGCGTTCATTCCATCCTGCGCGTCGAGCCATTCCTGTATTACTAGTGGTGCGTCGCGGATTTGGCTTCGGTGAGTGCGGCCCGTCCGCGGCGGACCTTTGCGATGATCTCTTCGGCGGTCTTCTTCCTTGTGAAGGGCTTCGGGTCG
>JANMST010000013.1:0-1869 GCA_031389635.1 Acidimicrobiia bacterium
ACAGCGCCGAGGGACGAAAGGCGCGGGACAGCCTGGTCGCCAAGGTGAGGGAGCAGGGGACGGTGGCGGCGGCGGAAGCGATGTTGCCGCGGTTCTTCACGCCCGGCGTTCCCCGGTCGATCATCGAACGGGTCCGCGACATGATTCTCCGAGCGCCGGTCGCCGGGGTGGTCGGGGCCCTAACGGCGATGCGCGACCGGCCCGACAGCAGCGCGCAGTTGGGAGAGTTGACGGGGGTGCCGTGTTTGGTCGTCGTCGGCCAGGAGGATGTGATCACCCCCCCGGCGATTTCGCGGGCGATGGCCAAGGCCATCCCGGATGCTCGTTTGGTGGAGATCCCCGGGGCAGGCCACCTACCAGGCATCGAGCAGCCGGTTCCGACCACCCGAGCGATCCTCAAGTTCCTCCAAAGTCTGCGATGAAACCCTGACGCCCTTTCGGGCGTCTATTACAGTGATGGTTTCGATTCGATTCTCTTCGGGTCGCCGTCAAGCCTCAAAGTAGTTCCTCCATCCCTAGGCCTGGGGGTCGGCGGTCGCCGGCCTCCGGGCTGACCCACCAAAGAAAGCAGCCCTCCGGCGGGAGGGCTGCCACGAACGTTGGCCAGGTCGCCGGTGGCCTAACGGTTCGGTTTTCCGGGCGGATTCGGGGAGGTAAAGGCGTCCTTGTTCTTGGCGATATACGCGGCCATGTTGGCCGGGACTTCCTCTTCCGGGAAGATGGCGTTGACGGGGCATTCGGGCTCGCAGGCGCCGCAGTCGATACACTCGTCGGGGTGGATGTAGAGTTGGTCGTCGGCCTCGTAGATGCAATCGACCGGGCACACGTCGACACAGGCCCGATCCTTCACCCAAATGCACGCCTCGGTAATGATGTACGTCATTCGTGGAACTCCCGTTTGGTCAGTCGGTCTGCGGGCAGGTTACCCGGCCCGGCGAACCGGCGCAAGGGGTTCCCAACCCACCCAAATCGTTGGGGTTAGGCCGCTACAGGAGGGCCGCCGGCAGATGCTCATTTCGGGCTTCAGGCTCGCCGTAACGGTCTTTCGAGGTATTCCACCGATTCCATTCCTCGCGAAGGCAGAACGGGTCGGTGCCGTGGGCGCGATCGAGTGCGAGCACGCCATCCAAGTGGTCGATCTCGTGCTGAAGCAGTTCAGCCCGGTCGCCTTCCAGCTCGACCTCGTGGGGCTGGCCCTTGAGATCCTGGTACCTGACCCGAACCCGGTAGGCCCGCTGGACTCGAACGAGGAGGTTGGGGAAGGAGAAGCAATCGTCCCACACCGAGAAATCCTCGGCCCCGATGTCGGAAATCTCCGGGTTGACCAAGGTCCAGGGCTTATCCATTTCGACGTGCACGATGCGGACCGGCGCTCCGATTTGGGGAGCAGCGATCGCCCGGCCGCTGCCGAACCGGGACTGCCAGTCGCGCAGGGTTTCCCGCAAATCGTCGGCGATCATCCGGACGGCCGCCGACTGCGGGCTGGTGATCACCTCGCATTTGGCCCGGAGGACGGGGTCACCCAGGAGCCGGATCCGGTGAATGGTCATGGTCGATAATGTTGCATCGTTTGCCCTGGCCGCAAGATGCAATCTTGGAATCGATAGTAGTAGTGGTACAAACTAGTTTAAGAAATTGCGACATCGCCGGGCGCCAGGAGGACTCAGTTTGATGGGCTCGAAGTCCTCTGGTTTGACAATCCCGACTTTTTCACTTAGGATTTCCGATGCATCGTTAAACTGCCGTACCCGCGAGAGGGGAGAAGGTCGTGAGCGAGTCAGTCGAAACGCTCGTCAATCGAGAGTACAAGTGGGGTTTTGTCACCGATATCGAGTCGGAGACGATCCCGCCGGGCTTGAGCGAGGACGT
>JANMST010000015.1:0-18346 GCA_031389635.1 Acidimicrobiia bacterium
ATCGAGATGTGCGAGAAGGTCGCCAACCGAAGCCTTGACTGGACTTACAGCGAGACCAACCGGATCGGCGACCACATGTGGTGGGTCAGCGACTATTCGGCGTTCGCCACCGACTATCCCGGATGGTCGATCCGCTACGACGTCCCCGCCATCCTCGAAGACATCTTCGACAACAACGTCGAGCGCTGGAATCAGGCCTCGTGACACACCAGCGGTACCCGGTGCTGGGAGTCCAGATAACCGCCATTGAAAGAGAGGACGCCGCCAATGTCGTGCTGGCCGCGGCACGGGATGGAATCCCTCTCGGTGTTTCTGCCCTGGCAGTCCACGGTGTCATGGAAGGCGTCTTCGATCCTGAGCTCCAATTCAGACTGAACGACCTGGAAATGGTCGTCGCCGACGGCCAACCGGTCAGATGGGCCCTCCGATGGCTGCACGGTGTTGGATTGACAGAGCGCGTGTACGGCCCCGACCTGATGAACGACGTGTGCGGGCTGGCGGCTCGCGAAGGACTGGCTATCTACCTCTACGGCAGCACGGAGGACACCCTCGCCAGCCTGGAGCGGAGCCTCCGGGAGCGACACCCAGGTCTAACGATCGCGGGGCGCCGACCCTCCCGTTTCCGTTCGGCCACGGATGCCGAACAGGACGCTGATGTAGAGGAGATCAAGGGGAGCGGCGCCCGAATCGTGTTCGCAGGACTCGGTTGCCCGCGCCAGGAGATCTGGACCTACGAAATGCGCAATCGCCTTGCTCTCCCGGTGCTTGCCGTCGGAGCAGCCTTTGACTTCCACGCCGGCACCGCCCGGCAGGCCCCCCTTTGGATGCAAAAGCGAGGGCTCGAATGGCTCTTCCGATTGGTACAGGAGCCAGGCCGCCTGTGGCGCAGATATCTGTTCCTGAACCCAAGCTATCTGGCTCTGGTTGCGCTCCAAGCGACGCGACTCCGCACGATCCCGACAACCCGGGGACAAATGCCGAAGGAACCGATACGGCCGGGCTGACCGCGCCATTCTTCGACGGTTGGTCTTCATCATGAACATCGTTCAATTCCACACCCGGTACCGGCATGCCGGAGGAGAGGACGGAGTGGTCGATGCCGAGGCCGAGGTCCTCCGGGCCAACGGCCACAAGGTCGACCAGGTCTTCTTCGCCAACCCGACGGAGCCCGTGGCGGCTGCCAACGCCTTGATTGCTGCGCCCTGGAATCCCCGGGCAGCCTCCAGAGCCAGCGGCGCCGTGAGCGGCCAGCCCGACCTGATCCACGTCCACAACACGTGGTTCGCCGCCGGTCCGGCGGTCATTCGCTCGTTGCACCGTACGGCGCCGGTGCTGGTCACCCTGCACAATTTTCGCATCGCCTGTGCCAATGCTCTCTTCTTTCGGGACGGGCGACCTTGTCTCGATTGTCTCGGTACCGCCGGGTGGTCAGGCATCCGACACCGCTGCTACCGCGACTCTGCGATCGCCTCGACGGCCGTCTCCCTGACCTCCGCCATCCAGAGGCGGGTGGGGACCTGGGAGCGCGACGTCGACGGAGTCATCGCCCACAGCCAGTTCACGGCCGATGTCTTCGCCACCTCCGGCGTACCTAGAGAACTCATCGAACTCTCCGATAATTTCACGCCCGATCCCGGCCCGAGATCGGCACCCCCCTCCGCTTCAACCGATGTGGTGGTCGTGTCGAGGCTGAGCCCGGAAAAGGGCGTCGACCGAATCGTGACGGCCTGGGAGCGTTCTCGCACCGAACTGCGGTTGGTCATCGTGGGAGATGGACCCGACAAGGAACGGCTGGAGGCGACCAAAGACAGCCGCATTCACTTTGTCGGCCGCAAGACCCCGGCCGAGGTGAAACAAATCATGCTGGGCGCCCGAGCCTTGATGTTTCCCAGCCGCTGGTTCGAGAGCCAGCCGCTCGTCCTCCTGGAGTCGCTCGCCGCCGGGTTAGCTCCGTTCGCCAGCGATCATCCCCCGATCCGTTGGGTCCTGGATTCCCTCGGTGAGCGGTCGCTGGTGCCTGATGACGACGAGGCTTGGATGGCAACGATTGCGGCCACCGAAGACGATGGCACCGTCGATGAGATCGGCCGCAAGGCTCAACAGCTCTATCTAGACCGGTTTACTCCTGACATCGCCGGGACCAGGTTGGAACGGCTCTATGCGACCGCCATCAAACGTCACCGCGTGAATCATCCATAAGGCGGACACTCGACTGAGGCAGTTTCGATCGGGTCGGCTCTGGAGCGTCCCGGTCCGATGCGAGAAACCGGCGCAAGGCGAGGACCTGAAGGACGAGCTCAGGCCAAGGCACGCTATGCGCCGACGCCATCTGCACACGTTTCTTGAACGCCCTGACGGCGCGCCGGGCCACGGCCATGCGCTTGGGCACCTGCCTACCGGCCGCTCGCAGCTTGTCGAACCCAGTAGCGACCGATGCTGTCCTGGAGTCGATCAGGGCCAGGATTGCTTGCGGCGGGATCAGCTCGTCGAGGCGACTCGGGCCTTCCAGAGACCCTTCGATTCCATGTCGATGCTCGCGAATCTCATCGGCGAAGGTCGGCAAACCGAAACCGCCTTTCGACCCGGGTAGATGCAGCAAGTCGGGGAACGCCGACTCGAGAGCCTCCTTGTAGATAGCCTTGTCTTCCCTCATCTCTGCGGGAATCGTCCGGGCGAAATCAATCACGTTGTTGTCCAGATACGGGTTGAGCACCCGCACGTAAGGCATCTGGAAGCACTCACGCCAAAGAGTGATGAAGTTGGCTAACCGTTGATCCAGGTACATGAAGGACTGTGCATCCCGATGGTCTTTGTAGTCGGGAACGCGGTCCACTAACTCCTGAAAGCCCCTTTGCCACTCGTTCCGTAGAGTTCGCGCTCCCTCCGGGGGCAAGTGGGCGAGGAACCATTCAATGCCGGCAGTTGGATAGACGTCAACTAACGCCAGTACCTCCTCCTTCTGTCCTCCGTAACGCCGCTTCTTCATGCCAAACGGGTTGTCGCCGACGAAAAGCGCGTTATTGGCTTCGGTCCCAATTACGGGACCGACCCGGTGCCAAAAGTCGGTCTCTTTGCAGAGCTTCATGCCTTGGCCCTGCATGGCGTTGGAGGAGAGGACTCTCATGAGGTCCCCGTCGAAGAGTTCGACCGTTCGATGGTCGATACCCAGGAACCTGGCGGCCACCTCCGCCGCCGGGGCATCGACGTCGCCGATTCTGGGACCGTGGTGGTAGGTGAACGCACCGATGCGATTCGGATCGACTGTCTGCGTCAGGAAGGCGGCGATGCTTTTCGAGTCGTACCCCCCGCTCATCGAGATGAACAGCCTTCCGTCGACGGTGGCCGCTTGACGCCTCACACCTTCTCGTAGTAGCTCTCTCAGGTGATCACGAATCTCGTTACGGTCCACGTGACGGTTCTCGTCGGTGAACTCGTAACGCCAATACTCGCTCGATTCCCGGCCGTTCCGCGTGAACGTGTGGACCGATGACCTCAACAACGTCTTGATCTCCCGAAACGGCGTCAGGTTGTGATGCATGACCAGGTTCGTGAGGAGTGACCCGATTCCCCCCGGGTCGATGGAGAGACCCTCGGTTGGGTGGATGTTCAGTGAGCTTGAGAGCCACCAACCGCCGTGATCCTTGCTCGCGAAGACCTTGCGGGAGTTGACCCGATCGGTAACGACGAGAACCTTCCGATTCCGCCCGTCCAAGACGAGCACCGCCGCCGATGCATGGAGGTCCTTCCAATTCCAGGTCGGACCCGACGCGTATCGCTCGAGAATCACTTGGGCAGGGTTCGGTCCGAATGGTTCGTAGATATCCCCGTGAACGAGGACGGTGAGGTCCCGCGGTTCGTCGACGGCCAGGTAGGAGGCGCCCCCATATGTCAGCTCAACGAGGCATCACCGATCTGTCGGGTCAATTGATGAGTCGCCGGGATCGTCGCCGCGCCACCGGCAGCCGGGAGGCCGTATGAGACGCGAGCCCGGAACCGAGAGTTTTCGAACGGTGCCACCCGCGCTCCTCCACCTTTGGGGGGGGTGGGGGCAACCTAGCAGGCGCTATCGAGCCTTTCCGAGCGGCAACAGTACCGATCCGGCAACGCGCGGACCTATTGGCGATTGGCGCTATTTGCTGTTGGCGGGCAGAGGCCGGAAGCCTCGATTCCTTGCTTCCTCCAGCGTGTCGGGAGCGAAAGCCTGCAGGAGGTTTTTCATATCCAATGCGCTCTCCTGCACCGCCTCCTGCAGGAGTGTGAATTGCGTTTCGTCGTCGCAATCGAAGGCAACCATCTGATCGCGACGCCCAACAATGCGGTAGTCGGGAAACCGTCGCAGTCGTCCCATCACGCCTCTTCGGACTCGATCCCGGTATTGACTTCGGCGCCGCAATTCGGGCACTTGGCCAACGCGATCGAGCCGACGATGAATTTGAAGCCGCAGGTTTCGCAGGTGATCTTCGGTGACGGAGGATCGGGGGGCCGGGAAGGTGGGGGGGCCGAACTGGCCGGGCCGGGAGGGGCGCCCGGGGCGGGGGCAGCGGCTCTGACCATGTTCACCGAGCCGCACGTCGGGCACGAGAAGCGCCCGGGGCCGGGGACATCGAACTGTGTGCGGCAAGAACCGCAACGGACCATCACTCGTCTAACCCTCCTGCTACTTCGCCGATTGCTCCGATTGACTGTAGATAGGTGACACCCAGCGCCAGAACCGCCCCGATGTCACTGGCGGAGTACGTGCGGCCATGGACGCGAGCGATCTCACCCCTGATGAACTCTACGGCCGGCCCGTAGTCACCGGCAACGGTTTCGACCGGTTGCCTGCGATCTTCCTGGGCAAGACCCTGGAGGTAGAAGACTTCCCATTCGACGACCCGTCGAACTCCGTCGGTCCCGAGCCTCTTCTGGACTTCGCCATCGAGACGAGCGGTGATGAAGGAAACGGCGTTCTCGATACCAAAGGTGACTTCCGTGGGTCCCTCCCTCTGGGCATGCTGCCAGATGACGAGAGCAACGATGAAGAGAAGAACGGCAAAGAGAGCGAGGGCAAGAGGCATAGGGATCAGGTTTGAACTTAGAGGTCGGCGTTACAGGTTCGAGTTAGAGGTTTGAAGTTAGAGGTTTGAAGTCAAATACCTCAAACTTCAAACTTCGAACCTGGAACCGCGCCGAAGGCGCCACCCTCGAAGCTCGAACCGCGCCGAAGGCGCTCAGAGTCCTAGCCGGTCGGCCAGTTTTGCCCGGTGGTAGGCCGGGTCGCCGAACAGCAACTCGGAACTCTTGGCCCGTTTGAAATACAAATGGGCATCGTGCTCCCAGGTAAAACCGATTCCTCCGTGGATCTGAATGTTCTCGGAAGCACAGTGGAAGAACGCCTCCGAGCAGTAGGACTTGGCCATCGGAGCCACAACCGACAATTCATCGTTGTCCTCCGAGGCTGCCCAGGCCGCGTAGTAGCAGGCCGACTTGGCTGATTCGACCTGGACCAGCATGTCGGCGCACTTGTGCTTGATCGCCTGGAACGACCCGATCGGGCGGCCGAATTGGTGACGGGTCTTGGCATAGTCGACCGACATCTCGAGACACTTCTGGGCCGCACCGACCTGCTCGGCCGACAGGTTCACGATCGCCTTCTCGAGCACCCTCTCGATGACAGCCCACCCTGCTCCGGCAGAACCAACCAGGTGGTCGTCGGATACCTTGACGTTGGTCAGGGTCACCTCGGCCTGCTTGCGGGTCATGTCCATCGTCTCCAGCCGTCGCCGGGTGATTCCATCGCTATCGGCCTCGACGAGAAACAAGCTGACGCCCTCGCCGGTCCGAGCCGCGACCACGAGGAAGTCGGCGGTGTGGCCATCGATGACGAAGCTCTTGGTCCCGTTGATCGACCAGCCGTTGGCAGACGGTTCCGCCACGGCTTCGACCCCGCTCTCGTCCCAGCGCCCGTTTGGTTCGGTGAAGGCCAGCGCGATCGTGGTCTCGCCGGCTGCGACTCGCCCTAGAAGGTCGTGCTTCTGCTTGTCGGAGCCTGCTTCGAGAATCGCCGCCGAGCCCAGAGCCACCGTCGAGAAGAAAGGAGCCGGCAGCAGCGACCGTCCCATCTCCTCGAACAAAACCGCTAGTTCGAGCTGGCCGAACCCGGCACCGCCGTATTCCTCCGGAATCGCCATGCCCTGCCAGCCCATTTGGGCCATCTCGGCCCACATGGCCTGGTCGTATCCGGTGTCAGTCTCCATAAGGCTCCGGACCACGGGCGAAGGCGACTTGTCCGCCAGCCACTTCCGAGCCAGGCGCCGGAGTTCTTCCTGCTCCTCACTAAAGGCAAAGTTCATGAAGAGAGACGCTAGACGCTAGACGCCAGACGCCAGCCAGAAACCCGATCCCGGTTCGCGGTCAGAATGCTTGGTCCGGGAGCGTCATGAGAGAACCATCCTCTTGCTCGGCGGCCAGGCGTCGGGCTGCGACTTTGGGGGCCACATGGCGAACGAAGAACCTGGCCGAGACGACCTTGCCAGCCAGGAAATCGTCAGCCCCTGCTCCTGAAGCGGCGATCTCGGCGTGGCGCAACAGCTGCCACGAAATGATGACCTCGGCCATCGATTCCAGGAGGGGGGTCAGGTGGAGGCCGGCCTTATAGATCTGGGAATGGTCGTCACGGGAAGCGAAGAGGTGACCCACGGCAACCCCGAGGTGAGCCTGAACGTCGTCGAGGATCCGGCCAAGGATCTCCCGTTCCTGGCCGATGGGGTCTTCGCCGTCGCCACCCTTGACGAAGTCGGCCACCTCGACGGACAGGTTGGCCACGGTCTGACCCTGGTCGCGGACGATCTTGCGGAAGAAGAGATCCAGCGCCTGGATCCCGGTCGTGCCCTCGTAGATGCTGTCGATCTTGGCGTCCCGCAGGTATTGCTCGACCGGGTAGTCCTGGGTGTATCCCGACCCACCGAAGACCTGGAGTGACTGGGCGAGAAGTTCGAAGGCCTTCTCGGAGGAGTAACCCTTGACCAAAGGCAGCAGGAAGTCGGCGCGCCGGGCCCAACGCTCCTCCCCGGTCAGGTCGGCCTGATCTTTCGACCAGGCCGCGTAGGTCCACAGCGCCCGCAACCCTTCGGCATGAGCCTTCTGCAACAACAACAGCCGACGGACATCAGGGTGGCGAATGATGCGCACCCGGGGAGCCTTCTTGTCGGTGGCCTCGGCGAGATCGGCCCCCTGAAACCGGCTCATGGCGTATTCGAGAGCATTGAGATAGCCCGTCGATAACGTCGCCGCCGACTTCGTTCCAATCGTCATTCTGGCGTGCTCGATGATGCGGAACATCTGCCGGATCCCGTCGTGAACTCCTCCGACCAGATAGCCAACCGCAGGCCGGTGCTCGCCAAGGGTCAACTCGGCGGTGGTGGATCCTTTCAAGCCCAGCTTGTGCTCGATTCGGGTGGCGACGATCCCGTTGCGCTCGCCGAGGGTGTCATCAGCGTTGACGAGGAACTTGGGAACGATGAACAGTGACAACCCCTTGGTGCCCGGACCGGCGCCGTCCGGCCGAGCCAACACGAGGTGGATGATGTTCTCGGTGGCGTCGTGCTCGCCGCCCGTGATGAAACGCTTGACGCCCTCCAGGTGATAGGTGTTGCCATCGACATGGTGCGCGCTGGTGACACCGGCACCGACGTCGGAGCCGGCATCGGGTTCGGTCAGCACCATGGAACCGGCCCATCCCCGTTCGATCATGAGCCGAGCCAGGCCCCGTTGTTCCTCGGTTCCCTCCTCGAATATCACGCGGGCGAACAGAGGCCCCCCGGCGTAGAAGGTGGCAGTGGGATTGGCACCCAGGAGCAGTTCCTGGGTGGCCCAGAAGAGCAAATGGGGAATCGGAGTCCCGCCCATTTCCTCGACCAGTCCCACCCGATCCCACCCGCCGGCGCGGAGGGCGGCAAGGCTGGCCTTGAGGGAGTCAGGGAGCCTGGCATCCCCATCGACGAGTTCGATTGCGGCACGGTCGGCGTCGACGAAGCTGGCCGACCACTCTGCCTTGGCGAGCCGCTCGATCTCCCGAACCACATCTCGGGCCGTTTCCGCGTCCATATCGGACGCCTGGGCGATGTAGTCGCCGAGGCGATGCACCTCGAAGAGGTTGAACTCGAGATCACGCAAATTGCTGCGGTAGTGAGTCAAGAAAGCCTCCTGTCCCTATTTTGAGCTTTCATTCTAATTTGAGTAAAGACTCAAGGGAAGCGGAAAGCCTCAAGTCCCAAGCCCCAAGCCCCAAGCCCAAAACCATCGGTCCCGAGCGTCCGGCGTGAGCATCCGGGCTTGAGGCTTGAGGCTTGACGCCCTCCAGAGCGCAACAGGCGTACCGGCCACCTATTACCGTTTTCCCCGTGACTTATCGGGCCGGGATTGCCACCCGTTCTCGGATCCTCGACGCCGCTCGGGGCCTTCTCTCCGAAGGAGGGCTGGAGGCCGCCACGGTCAAAGCCATTTGTGCCCGGGCCGGCATCCTCCCGGGGAGCTTCTACAACCTCTTCAAGTCAAAGGAAGAGGCGGTTCTCACCGTGGTCCGCGACGCCATCGCCGCTGTTGAACCGGTGGCGGCGGGGCCTGAAGAGACCGTCGCCGACCTGGTCAACGCTTTCGTGCGCTTCGTCAACACCGAGCCGGTCATCGCCCGGGTCTACCTGATCATTGCCGTTTCCGGCGGGGTGACCGATCCCAGCATCCGAAGGCGGGTATTGCGGCACCATCAAGCCCGGGTCGAACGATTCAGCAACGCGCTTACGTGCCTTCAACCGCGACTCGCCCACCGGGCCGACGAGAGAGCCGAAGCCCTCGTGGCCGCCCTCACCGGGTACGCCCTCCATGCCACTCTCGATTCCGATTTCGATCTCGCCAAACATGCCGAAGAGTTGCTCCAACTGTGAGCACCGCCTCCACCCCCAAGTTGTCGGTGCTGGCGGTCGGGCCTTACGACAATCGCGTCTACATCCTCTCGTGCCCGGAAACCAGGAAGGCGGTGGTGATCGACGCCGCCGACGAAGCCGACCGGATCATTGCCGCCTGCGAGGGCCTTGAGGTGCAGGCGATCCTCACGACCCACGGCCATTCCGATCACATCCAGGCGGTCGACAAGGTCAAGGCGGCCTTCAACGTGCCGTTCCTGCTCCACCCGGCTGATCGGGAGATCGCCGGCCGAAGTTTTGACGGGCCTCTGGAAGATGGGCAGGAGTATCAAGTGGGGACGATCAATGTCCACGTGATCCACACGCCGGGCCACACCCCCGGTTCCGTGTCGTTCGTGGTGGAGCCGGTAATCTTTTCGGGCGACACTCTCTTCCCGGGTGGCCCCGGAGCGACCCGATGGCCCTACAGCAGCTTCGGCCGGATCATGGATTCCGTCGAGCAAAGGTTGATGGCCTATCCCGACCCGACGGTCGTGTATCCGGGACACGGGACTGAAACAACCATTGGCACCGAGCGGCCCCATCTCGAGGAGTGGCGAAGTCGTGGCTGGTGACCGATGGGACGTGGCGATCCAGGTCAGGGGCACCTACCAGCAGATCCTCATTGCCGCGCAATGGGCCGAGTCGTTCGGGCTTGCCGCTCTGGCCGTCCCCGACCATTACCTGTCGTCGGCGACCGACCTCGAAGAGCCCGCCTGGGACAGCCTCATCCAGATCGCAGGCCTGGCTCGAGAGACCCAAAGAATCGAGCTCGTCGATCTGGTTTCGCCTATCACCTTCCGGCACCCAGCGGTATACGCCAAGACTGCCGTCACGATCTCGGATATGTCCGACGGCCGGTTCTGGCTGGGCCTCGGCACGGGTTGGATGGAAGAGGAGCATCGCCTGTTTGGTTTCGACTTCCCCAACACCGCGGAGCGTTTCCTGATGCTCGAGGAAGCGCTCGGGTATCTCGACGCCCTCACCCACGGTATCGGATTCGAGGGGAACTACTTCCGGCTCGAGAGCTTCACACCGGCGCCCTCGTTCCAGGTCCCGATCGTGGTTGGTGGCACCGGCCTCTCCAAAACCCCGGCCCTGGCGGGGCACTTTGCCCGTGAGTTCAATCTCTTCCCCGGCAAGGCGGGAGACATCGCCGATCGGATCGCACATTGCCTGCAGACGGCGACGCTGCGCGGCCGCAGCCCTTCCGACATCCGGCTCAGCTTCACCTGCATTCCGGTGGCCGGATTGGAGCAGGCCGCCTATCGAAAGACCCTGGAGAAACAGGCCTCTTCCCTCGATCGAGAGCCGGATCAGTTGGAAGGGCGCCTGGCTTATCGCGGTATCCCCCACGGGCCTCGCGATCAGGTGATGGACCAGATGGGCAAGCTGGCCGACCTCGGCATTTCTCGCCTCTACCTCCAATGCGCGACCACCGATCCGGCCGAGTTGGAAGAGATGGTGGCCCCTTATCTTCCTTGAGAGGGCGAACTTGGGTTCACCGGGCCGTCGGAAACTCAGACGCTAGACGACAGACGCCAGACGCCAGCCAGAACCTAAGGAGATTCGATTTCGGCTACCCGGTCTAGTGCTGCGTCGCCCCGGAGGTATTCCAGCTCGATCAACTCTTCCTTCAGAATTGATCTGACTGCTCTGACCAATTCACCTGATTCGACGAAGGGATGGAGGTTGTCGCCGGGGCAGGACGTTTCGCCGGGGGCGTAGTCGCGGTGGGACTGAATTGTGTTCAGCCCAACCGAGTAGTGGTCGGAGGCCCAGGCAAGCAACTGGCTGAGCGAACCAAGCTGGGCCTCGGCCGTCGGCTCGACGTCGAAGTTTCCTTCCAGGACAACCAGGAAATGTCCGGTGGGGTCGTAGCTCGTAGCGGTGTCTCCCCGAAACTGGGGCGAACGTCCCTCGTAGATGTTGCCAACCCGATCGATGGCGAAGTGATATGCGAGGTCTGGCCAACCCCGGTCGGTCTGATGGAAGAGCTGGTGAGCTCGCAATCGCGCCGGGGCTTCTCGGTTGTCCTCGAGCACCACCCCGGTGTGATGAATCGTCAGCCGCTCGATGACATGCTCTTCCATCCCCGGTCCGGGGGCAGCCGCGCCCCACCCCGCTCGCTCGATGACCTCAATGACCGTGGTCGTTCGTGCCGGTTCTTCTGGCGTCTGGCGTCTGTCGTCTGGCGTCTCGTCCCCTGACGGGCGGGTATCACCAGTCGCCCCCTGCCCAACCCCTTCTGGCGTCTGGCGTCTAGCGTCTAGCGTCTCAGAGGTGGATGGGCGGGTCTCCCCTGCCGCCCCACGCCTGGTTGAAGTGTCGGGCGAACACCCCGTGAGCACCACCCCAACCAGGGCCAAGAGTTCCCTTCGACGGATTTGCACTCGCTCAGAATGCCAGCCAGGAGATCTCTTCGAAGTCAACCATGTCGTAGCTTTGGATACCCGTATCCGAAAGTGTCAGCAGATTCGGGCCGACGACCAGCGTCCGGTAAACGTAACCGGGCTGTTCCATCTCGGCCAGGGTCCGGATTCCGTCGGCGCCGGCATGGACGGCCAGGGCTCCGTTCCACCAGTTGAGGCCGTTCGACTGCTGGATCGGGATCACCAGAGTGGACGTTTCGGCCCAATAGAGGAAGGCGTGATGGTCCCACTCCGCCTGGGAGTAGGCGCCGGGCAGGGTCAGCTTGTCGATCTGGCGGGGATTGAAGGGATCGGAGACATCGAACACTGCCACCTGAGTGCCCTTGATCTGGCCGTTGAGATCGGCATCTTGGCCGACCCCGACGAGGAGGTTGTCACCGATCGGATGCAGGTAGGCCGAGTAGCCCGGAATCTTCAGCTCACCAGCCACCTGGGGAGAGGTTGGGTTGCTGAGGTCGATCACATAGAGGGGGTCGACCTGACGGAAAGTAACGATGTACCCGGCATCGCCGACGAATCGCACCGCGTAGATCTGCTCGTCGATGCCGAGACCTGACACCACACCGATCGTGTCGAGTGATCCATCGCCCGGTTCGAGAACGGTGACCAAGCTCTGGCTGCTGGCCTGGCGGAACCCCCAGAACGGTGACTGGGTGGTTGAGGCAACCCTGAGCAGTCCTTCATGCTCGGACATGGCCCACTGCGAGTAGAGCCAGCCAGCCACTTCACCCGAGCCGGTGAACTCGACTGAAGCTGGATCGGTGGCGTCGAAGCGATGAATGGTGGTCGTGACCATCTCGGCCACCTGATCGCGCTGAAGTTCGGGAACAACGTTCCAGTCCTGCCACTTCTGGGTGGCGATGTAGATGGCGTCGGTTGAGGCGTACACGGTCTGGGAGTCGGTCACGAGACCGAAGCTGTCGACGGGTTCGAGGCCCTGGTTGGCGTCAAAGGTCAGGATCGAAGTGATGCCCAACCCTGCGAACTCCTCCGGATGAGCGATCGACCCGCAGTCGGCCAGGGTCCCTTCCTGGATCTGGTTGAGCCCGCCGTTCGATTCCAGGGTGTAGCGAGGAAACCAGTCCTCGATGACACTGGAGCCGACAACGGCACGGTTCTGGGAGAGAGCGATCGATTCGGCTCTGGTCCAGGCATTGGCATCGTTCTGCTGCCAGACAGGCCAGTTGGCCATGACCTGATCGGGAGTCACGAAGGGGAGCTGCCAGGAGCTGGAGCTGACCACCATGCGGATGCTGTCGCCCACCGCCCGGGAAGCGACAACCCATCCTTCAAAGGTCAGTTCTTCGACGCGCTCCGGCGCAGTTGGGTCCGAGAGGTCGACCTTGACGACGGTGGCCATCGGGTTCCACCACATGCTGTCGGGCATATTTTCGGCGGCGATGCCTTCCCCGACTGCCGGATCAATCAAGCGCTGCTGGGCCAGCATGTTTGAGGCCGATCCGATCACGAACGCCTGGCTTCCTATCAGGAAGAGGCCCTGGGGTGCCACGTCACCGAGATCCACCGAGCCCAGGAGGCGAGCTTCACCGACCACATCGACGACGAACAGCTTGCTCTGGGCGATCGCAATGAGGATGCGGCCGTCGGTCTTGACGAGATCGGGCTCGTCGACGCCAATCTCCTGGAGGTTGGTGGTGGAATACTGCTGCGGGGCAGCGCCGTCCCCGCCGGCGGCCGACTCTGCAACTCCCATCATGTCGCGGGCAAACATGAACGGGCCACCGCCCAGCCCCCAGGCTGTGACCATCGGCAGGGCGTTGGTCTGCAGGTAGGAGAGAACGTCGTCGCACGATGAGAAACCTTGGAGGCCGAGGACAACGGCCAACTGCTCGACTGGATTGACATTGCTGTCACCGTCGGGCTGACCCTGGACCTGGGGAGCGCCGTCGCTCTGATAGAGGGAGCAAGCGGACACCACCATCATCAACGTCGCTGCTGCCACGATTCGCCGCATCCGGACCTCCTGTTGTTAGTGATGGGACGGAGAAACGAGGGCTACGGTTCCCTCGTGCCGGCCGGATTCGCCTCTGTCCTCAGAGTTATCGGCCAGGCCCTGGTCGCCATGACGCTCTTTGGTGCCTGTACGGCTGATCTGCCTGCCTCCACCTCCTGGGTGCAGCGGGCCTCCATGGAGATCGCCCGATCCGAGATCCCGGCTGCCGTGATCGGGGAGACCATCTACGTCCCCGGTGGGCTAGTCCCGACGGCGCAGGGAGTGGGGGTGGCCGCCTCGGTCGAGCGCTACCGCTCCGACACCGACACCTGGGACTCGGTCGCCGACATGCCGGCACCCCGCCATCACTCGATGTCGTTGGCCGTCGACGGACTCGTCTACCTGCTCGGTGGTTTTGGCGACCGCTTCGATCCGTGGGCCACGGGTTGGGTCTTCGAACCGCAGCCGAACGGATGGGGCGAAATCGCCGACCTCCCCCTCTCGGTCGGTGCTGGCGCGGCGGTCGAGATTGAAGGCATCATTTACGTGGTCGGAGGAGTCCCCAACGGAACCTCGCTTTACGCCTATGACCCCATGGCCGACATCTGGGCGACCCTGGCTCCGATGACCCACGCCCGCGAGCACACCGCGGCGGTGGCGTTCGAAGGTGACCTCTGGGTTTTGGGCGGCCGCTGGGAAGAGGCCATGCTCAGCAGCGTCGAGATCTTCGATACCGACTCGGGTACATGGTCGAGCGGGCCGTCCATGCAGGAGGCAAGGTCCGGTTTCGGGGCGACGGTATTGGACGACAACATCTTTGTGGCCGGAGGTGAGGTCTTCGACCAATCCGATGGTTTCGTCGCCACGGCCCTCGATTCGGTCGAACGGTTCGACGGCGAGAACTGGACCTTCATCGAGCCACTCCCGCGCCCGCTTCACGGGGTTCCTCTGGTAACGGTCGGTGACTCGATATATCTATTGAGTGGTTCGATCGAGGCCGCCGCCGCCGACAACACCGGCGAGGTCTGGTCGATTCAACCTTAAGGCCGACAATCGGGGTCTTGACGACCGGGGCTACGGTGGCGCCATGCGATTCGTACTCATGACTGAACCACAGCTTGGAGGGACCTACGACGACCTCCTGTTCGCTGCCCAAACTGCCGAACGAGCGGGCCTCTATGGATTCTCCCGATCCGATCATTACTACTGGTCGGGTGAGCCCGGCCTCCCGGCCACCGACGCCTTCACCACCCTGGGGGGCCTTGCCCGCGAGACCAAGCGTGCTCGCCTCACCGTCCTGGTCAGCCCCATCACTTTTCGGCATCCGGCGGTGATCGCCAAGGCTGCCGCTTCAATCGACGAGATGAGCGGTGGGAGATTCGACCTCGGTGTGGGGACCGGTTGGATGGAAGCGGAGCACACCGCCTTCGGGCTTCCGTTCCCACCGCGGAAGGAGCGGTTCAGCCGGCTGGAAGAGTCGCTTCAGTATCTGCGGGCGGCGTTCACTGGAGGAACCTTCGAAGGAAAGTTCTATACCTTCGATGCCGAGGCTCGACCTCGTCCGAGTGGAGTCAACCTCATTGTCGGCGGTCAGGGACCACAGAAGACCCCGGCCCTGGCGGGCCGATTCGCCGATGAGTACAACCATTTCGCCATCGCCCCCGAGCAATTGGCGGTGAAGATGGAAGTGATGAAGGAGGCCGCCAGTGCCGCGGGTCGGAATCCTGACGACATCACTGTCTCGGTGATGGGACCGGCGATGCTCGCTCCCGACGACGCAAGACTGTCGGAATTGTTTGACAAAGCAGCGGCCTTCCGCAACATCACCGTCAGCGAGCTCGAGGAACGCTGGGCCACCGCCCGTATCCCTTATGGCAGGCCCGAGAAGGTACTGGACGCCTTCGCCGCGTATGCCGCGGTGGGAGTCACGAAGTACTACCTCCAGTGGTTTGATCTTCCGGATCGGGCCGCGGTCGAAGAACAGGTAGGGCTCGCAGCCGGATTGAAGTTTTGATCCCGGACCTGCCTTCCGCCTCTCGGCGCGTGGTGGAAGCGGCCCGGTCGGTCGGACTCGAACTCGAAATCCACCAGTTTCCCGAGGGGACCAAAACCGCCGCCGACGCTGCCGCCGCCATCGGCTGCCCGGTCGCGGCCATCGTCAAATCGCTGGTGTTTGTGGTCGGTCAAGAGCCGGTAGTAGCACTGGTGCCAGGCGATTTGATGCTCGACCTCACGAAGTTGGAAGCCGCGGCCGGAACCGGGCCTGCCCGCCGAGCGACCCTCGAAGAGGTGAGGAACGCAACCGGCTTCGCGGCGGGCGGGACCCCTCCCTTCGGCCATGCCCAAGCCCTGCGGGTATTCGCAGACGAGGCCCTCCGCCGCAACGAACCCGTTTGGGCCGCCGGAGGTACCCCAACGACTGTCTTCCCGATCTCCCTCGAAGACCTAAACCGATCGGCCAAACCCATCTGGAGAGAGTTGAGCAAGGAGACGTGACCCTTTGTCCCCCATTTCTCCTATGGGCATGGTGGAAATTACGATGAAGCCTGTGACCGACCCACTTCTTCAGATCGAGGGCCTTACGGCCAATGCCGAGAACCTCGAAATCCTCCGTGGAATCGACCTCACGATCAACCACGGGGAGATCCACGCAATCATGGGACCGAACGGCTCGGGCAAGAGCACTCTTGCCAACGTCCTGGCCGGACACCCTCAATACCGCGTCACCGGGGGGCGTGTTCTCTTCAACGGTGAAGACCTCCTCGCCATGCGGCCCGACGAGCGGGGCCGTCGTGGGTTGTTCTTAGCCTTTCAGAATCCGGAGGCGATTCCGGGCGTTTCGGTTGTCCAATTCCTTCGCCAGGCCCTCTCCAACCGCACCGGTGTCGACCTCACGGTCCTCGAGCTCCGGCTCAAGGTGATGGACGCAATGAAGTCGCTCGGAATGTCGGCCGGCTTTGCCGATCGCTACCTGAACGAGGGTTTCTCAGGCGGCGAACGGAAACGGAACGAGGTGCTGCAAATGGCGGTGCTGCAGCCGGAGTTGGCCGTGATGGACGAGACCGACTCGGGTCTCGACATCGACGCCCTCAAGACAGTTGCCGAAGGAGTCAACCGGCTCACCGGTCCCGAGCGGGGGTTTCTCATCATCACTCACTATCAGCGGCTTCTCGACTACATCACTCCTCACTTCGTCCACATCCTCCTCGATGGCCGTCTGGTCGAGTCAGGGGGCCCCGAGGTCGCAGCCCGGCTCGAAACCGACGGCTACGAAGGGATTCGTCAGCAGCTGGGGGTGTGAAGTGCAGCTCGATCATCAGCGGAAGGGCACCGGGCGTCCGGCCAATCGATATCGATCCGATTTCCCGGCCTTTGCGGCTGGTGCCGGCCACTTCCTCGACTCAGCGGCTTCTTCGCTCAAACCGAAGGTGGTCATCGACGCGATGGCCGAATTCACCGGGACGCTCTATGCCAATGTCCACCGCGGCGCCTACCGGCTTTCGATGGAATCGACCGAACGCTATGAGGCCGCCCGCGTTCGACTCGGCGGTTTCCTCAGCACCCGCCCCGAACAGGTAGTGCTGACGCGCGGCACGACCACCGGTCTCAACATGGTGGCATCGGGATGGGGAGGCACTCATCTGCGCGCGGGCGATCGCATCCTGCTCACCCACATGGAGCATCACGCCAATCTGGTCCCCTGGCAGATGGTGGCAAAACGAACCGGAGCAGTGCTCGATTTCATTCCGCTCACGCCCGAGTTCACCCTGGACCTCGACGCCTATCAAACACTCCTGGAGAAGAAGCCCAGAATCGTGTCCTTCACAGGCATGTCCAACGTCCTCGGCACCATTCCCCCGACAACTGAGATGGCGGCTGCGGCGAGGAAGGCAGGTGCGCTGGTCGTCGTGGACGGGGCGCAATTGGTCCCGCATCGGGCCGTGGACGTCGAGTCTCTGGGCGCTGATTTTCTCGCTTTCTCGTCCCACAAGATGCTGGGGCCAACCGGCATCGGAGTTCTGTGGGGCAAGGCCGAGCGACTTGAGGAGATGGAACCGTTCGAGGGAGGCGGGGAGATGATCTCCGATGTCCAGCTCGACCATTCGACCTGGGCCGCGGTGCCGCATCGCTTCGAAGCAGGAACGCCACCGATCATCGAAGCTGTCGGCTTCGACGCCGCCGTGGAGTACCTCGAGAAGATCGGCATGGACCGGGTGGCGGCGCACGACACCGAGCTCACTGCCTATGCATTGGAACGATTGAGCCTCAACCCTCTGGTCTCAATCCAAGGCCCTCCGACGGTCGAGGGACGGGGCGGCGCCATCAGTTTCACTCTCGGCGATGTCCACGCCCACGACCTTGCAACGATCCTCGACCAGCAGGGGGTTTCGGTGCGAGCAGGTCATCATTGTGCCAAGCCGCTGATGAGGGCCCTCGGGGTGCCGGCCACCGCCCGTGCCTCGTTCTCGATCTATTCGACCAAAGAGGATGTCGATGCCCTGGTTGAGGGACTAGAAACTGCCGCGCGGTTGTTTGGTCTTTGAGATGGCATTGGAAGAGCTCTATCGCGAGGTGATCCTCGATCACTACCGCAACCCTCGTAACCGCGTTCCCCTCGACCAACCCGAGGCCGAAGCCGAGGGGGTTAATCCACTGTGCGGCGACGAGGTCACAGTCGAGCTGCGGTTCGACGATGGCGCGGTCAGCCAGGTTTCGGTCCGTGGTCACGGCTGCTCGATCAGCCAATCGTCGGGTTCCATGATGGGTGAAGCCATAAAGGGCCTGAGCCGGGAGGGTGTCGTCGAACTCGCCACCCGTTTCCAGGCGATGCTGACCAAAGAGGACGACCCCGCCGAGCAACCGCCACCGGAGCCCGGTTCGGTTATGGGCGAGCTCGATGCTCTCCAGGGGGTGCGCCGGTACCCGGTCAGAATCAAGTGCGCCTCGCTCCCCTGGACCACCCTGGTCCAGGCCGTTTCGTAGCTTTCCCTCGCTTCGCGCTCTTACAGGGGCTTTTGGTC
>JANMST010000035.1:0-3026 GCA_031389635.1 Acidimicrobiia bacterium
ACGTTTTGTCGTTCCGGCGGATTATTCGTTTCCACTAGCCGACTGACTCGGTGACCGTCTTGTTGCCAGGACTCAGGATTTATTCACGGCCGGGGGGCCTCATGCCCCACCCGCTGTTCATCTCCGGGCTGATTGCCGGAATCTGCAACATGGCCCGCCAGTCGGCCCTGGAAACGCATTTATTTGGCACCTCCGTGCCTATGGGCGCCAGGAACGCCCTCTCAAGGACGGAGCTCATTCCAGTAGAAGTAGGAGCTTTGGTAGATGGCATGGTTTCGCAAGAAGGAACCAGAGGTCATCCGGCGGGGATCGTCGGATGTCACCGAGGAAAGAAAATCAGTCCGGGTCGGCGGCCAAAAGGTCGAGGTCCGGCGTGTAACCGAGGTCGATCGACCGCCTGAGAAGAATCGGGACCGTTCCCGGTCGGCCCAGACCGATAGGGGACGGGCCAATAGGGTTGGACGGGATGGTCGCGCTCGCTCCGACCGCCCGGGTCTTCAGACCTCGCGGGGAGGCCGCGATCGCCCTCTCGAAGACGAGATCATCATCCCGACCGACGTCGGTCGCAAGCAGATGCTCGTCCGGGTGCTTCCGCATCAAACCCAGGTAGTGGTCCTCGAAGGCCCGGTTCTCGTCGAGCACTATGTGGCGGGGCAGGATCGGGCTTCGGCGGTCGGCAACATCTACCTAGGCAAAGTTCGCAACGTCCTGCCTGGCATGGAAGCAGCGTTCATCGACTTCGGGGCTAGCAAGAACGGAGTCGTTTACGCCGCCGATGTAAAGGTCGATTCGAAGCGGTTCGGCAATCGTCAGCCCCGAATCGAAGAGGCGCTCGGAGAGGGCCAGGAGATCCTGGTCCAGGTGGCCAAGGACGCTATGGGTGCCAAGGGCGCCCGTCTCACCGGTCTTCCCTCACTCGCCGGACGGTATCTCGTATTGGTACCGGACTCTGATAGCCAGGGCATCTCCCGAAGGCTTCCGGAAGGTGAGCGGCTCCGACTTAGAGAAGTTCTGTCCCAGGTCAAGCCCGATGGCTTCGGGGTGATTGTGCGCACTGCCGCGATGCATGCCTCCACCGAGGAGATCGCTGCCGACATCGATCGGTTGGCCAAGATCTGGAGTCAGATCCAGGCTGAATCCGAGGGCGGTGGTGCTCCCCGTCGGGTCTACGAAGAGCCCGACCTGTTGATCCGTGTCATCAGAGAGCATTTCACTCCCGATTTCCGGCGATTGCTGATCGACGACACGGACGCCTACGAGCAAGTTTGTACCTACCTGCGGGCCACCGCCCCCGACCTCGTTTCCAAGGTGAGCAGATATGACGAAGAGTTGCCGCTCTTCGAGCGTTATCACGTCGAGGATCAACTCCGCAAGGCGCTGGATCGTCGGGTATTCCTTCCCTCCGGCGGTCACCTGGTCATCGACCGGACCGAGGCGCTCACAGTGATCGACGTCAACACGGGGCGTTTCGTTGGTTCTTCCAGCCTCGAGGAGACCGTTCTCCAGAACAACCTCGAGGCTGCCGAGGAGATCGGCCGGCAGCTGCGGTTGCGCGACATCGGCGGGATCATCGTCATCGACTTCATCGACATGGAGTCGGAGGGGAATCAGAACAAGGTACTCCGCAAACTCCGGGAAACCCTCGCCAAAGACAAGACTCGAACGCAGGTCTTCGACGTCTCCCATCTGGGCCTGGTTGAAATGACCAGAAAGAACGTGTCGGCCGGATTGCTGGAGAGCTTCTCAGAGCCATGCACCGTCTGCGGTGGACGCGGCGTCATCCTCCATGAGGAGGCAGCCACCCAGGGAATCCCGGTAGGGGCAATCCTGGTGGAGGAAGAAGCCGACTAAGGCCCCAAAGGTTTGTCGGTTGGGGTTCGAGATTTCATGTGGCCGGGGCCTCAAGCCTCAAGTCTCAAGCCTCAAGCCGAACCTCAAACCTCGAACGTCAAACGCAACGAACCAACAGTTCTCAGATCCACCTTGCGCCTCCACCCTCCATCGATTATCGACGATGATCGATGAATGTAACCCGACCTGATGCGGAGACGTGGGCGACATGGTTCCGTGCCCTTGGTGATCCGACCCGTCTCATGATCCTCAACCTCCTGGCCACCGAGGGCCGCTCGATGACCGTTGGAGAGATCACCGATCGCCTCGACGTCGGCCAATCGACCGTCTCCCATCACCTCAGTGTGCTCGCCGAGGTCCGATTCGTCTTGGTAGAACGCGTCGGCACCGCCAGCTTCTGGCAGGCCAACGAAAGATGTCTGGAGTGCTTCCCCGATGCAGCCGGTTTGGTGCTCGGAAAGGTGCCGGCGGAGTTTCTTTCCGCCGTGGAATGAAGATAACCCAAAGCGAGATGAGCCCAAGAGAAGACCTGCGCCGCCGGTACGGCAGCCTGGCGATGAGCTGCGAGGAAGGATCGCTGAGCTGCGGCAACCCCTTCATGCTGGTCGATTTAAAGCCAGGCGACCGGGTCCTCGATCTCGGGTCCGGGGCCGGAGGCGATGTCTTGCTTTCCGCCAGAAGGGTCGGGCCAACAGGGAAGGCCTGGGGACTCGACATGACTCCCGAGATGCTCGATCGGGCCCGCGCCAGGACAGTCGAGAGTGGTGCGACCAACGTCGAGTTCCTCGAGGGTTACATCGAAGACATACCTCCGCCGGATGCCTCGGTCGACGTCGTCATCTCCAACTGCGTGATAGTTCTCTCGGTCGACAAGTCGGCGGTATTCACTGAGATCGCTCGTGTGCTCGTTCCCGGTGGAAGGGTTGCCATCGCCGACCTGATCCTGGATGGGGAGGGGACGGCCGGAGCCACCTGCGATTCTTCATCGGACTGTGGAGATCCGATCGATGCTGTCAGCTACAGCCAGCTCCTAGTGGTCCGTCGTTGAAATAGCTTCGGTGGTTAGGCTAGCGTGATGCCGATCATTACTGCTGAGCCTCTGCCGCTGTCTGATGAGCAAAGGGTTGTGTTGGAGTCGATGGCGCGTTCGACGTCGTTGCCGCACCGTCAGGTGG
>JANMST010000038.1:0-2295 GCA_031389635.1 Acidimicrobiia bacterium
TCGAAGATCGCCGGCCTCCTCTGCTTCTACAACGAAAAGGTCGATCTCTTCCTCGACGGGGTGAGCCAGGAACGCCCGAAGAGCCCGTTCTCGAGGTGACGGCCCCGGCCCGACCTCCTCCGGGGTTTACGCTTTCGCACCGTGACATCGGGACGATCGGCACCACGAGTTGAGCGCAGGCTCGCCGCCATCCTGGCGGCCGATGTCGTCGGCTCCAGCCGCTTGATGGAGATAGATGAAGAGGACACCATCGAACGGCTCGGTGCCTATCGGACGGTCGTCGACGGACTCGTGAACGATCACCACGGGCGGGTCTTCGGCGGGCCGGTGACAGCGTGGTCGCCGAGTTCTCGAGCGCGGTCGAAGCGGTCCGTTGTGCGATCAACATCCAGCAGGAGATCGAGCGCAGCAACGCCGGGATCCCACCCGATCGACAGATGCGATTTCGAATCGGCATCAACCTCGGCGGCGTCATCGTCGAAGACGACAATCTCCTCGGGGACGGGGTCAATGTGGCCGCCCGCATCGAGGCACTGGCCACCGAGGGCGGCCTGTGCGTGTCCCAATCGATCTACGAGCAGGTAAGAGATTTCGAATGCCCGATCTTCCTGGCCCAGGCTTACCACGCGCTTGGACTCTCAGATAAATCCGAGGCGGCGGGACGACTCGGGTTCGAGCGGATCGAGGCCGAACTCCAACTGCGGCCGGAGAACGTCCGGGCGATCTATCTCGGGGCCAGCTTTCTGGCGACTACGGGCCAGGGGAACCGGGCGTTGGATTGGATCGGAAGAGCACTCTTGATGGAACCCGACGACGTCCGCACGCAGTACAACGCAGCGTGCGTATATGCCAAACTCGGAGAGCTTGATCTAGCCATCGACCTCCTGGGAAAGGCTCCTCCCATTGCTCACAGCGAGATCCGAGCCTGGGTGCAACATGACACCGATCTGGACTCGCTTCGATTGCATCCGCGTTTCATAGCGCTGCTCGAGTCAACCGCCGGCTGAGCACCCACAGGTTCAGCTTGACCTCAGCCAGAGGGCAACGTGTTCGGGCGACACTGTCTCGTACGTGACATTGCGCAGATCGGTTTCGAGTTGGTCGAAGTCTAACTCTCGGCGCAGCCGTTCCTGAAAGGCCTCGACCATTCGCTCGGCGTCGTAACGAGGTCGGTTGAAACGGTGGTCAACCCACCCCTGGATGCGACGCCGGACCGGATTGAACGCGGCCGCTTACCGCCAGGGTCGAACCGGCCACCGGCAGAGCACCCTCAAGTGGGAGCAGCGAACGAAGCACGAACACCAGGCCCGTGTAAAGGCCAAACAGGAGCGCGGTGACCAAGCCGTAGGTAACCGTGCGGGAGATGATGCGATCGATGTCGTAGAGCCGATAACGAAGGATGGCCAGAGCGATGGCCATGGGCACCGCCGCCACCAGCACGGTGAAGAGAATCGAATCGAGAGGTTCGGGCAGGGAGAGAAACGAGATCGGAAGCAACGCCACCACGAACAGGAACCACTTCAGCTGGAGCCGCTCGGTGCGGTTGCCCCTTCGGTAGCGAACAACCAAAGCGGCGAAGGCCGTCGGGAGGCCGATCCCTGCTCCCCCAGCGAGAACTCCAAAAGCGGGATGTTCCTCGATTGGCACCAACCCGGTGATCCCGATCGGGTTCTCGATCACGTAGTCCGAGGTCTGTCCGTATAGCTGCTCGGCGAGGGCAGCAGCAACGACCATCACGCCGAAGGCGACGAAGACGACACCAGCCGGGATTCGCCAGATCCTCGAGAGCAGCCGGCCATCGGGATACAAGAGCGGGATGAAGACCACCAGACCGGCGAGGTCGGCGAGGAAGTACCAACTGTTGAGCCAGGCTCCGAGTGTGGCCAGGGCATCAGGTGTACCGGCCGTGCTCATCCGCCACGAGGCGTAGCTCTCGAGCGGTGCGCCGACTCCGACCAAAGCTCCGATCACAAGCAGGATCCAGCCGACGGCGTTGCGAGGTCGTCGGGTAACCAGAACCGCTCCCACCAGGACGTAGAAGGAGAAGGCGAAGACGAGCCCGTCCTCCCAGCCGGTGTTGGTTGTGTCGACCTCCCTCATCAACAGCGGCACTGCTGACATGGCGACGACATAGAGGGCTACCGCGCCCCAGGCGACCACTGACACGAGTCGGCGGGTCATCGGACCTACGGACGCGTGAGGATCAGTGACCATCAGTGCTCATTGTGGTGCAACAGCGTTCCGAAATCGTTACCTGCCTGCGTTCCGAACGGGCGCCCGTCTATCGTCATTTGG
>JANMST010000071.1:0-11182 GCA_031389635.1 Acidimicrobiia bacterium
ACCGCTCGTCGACTCGGGACCACGGACAGTGGCTCGTAGGTTGCATTGAGGATTAGCGACCTAACCATGAGACTCGACGCCGAGATTAGCTGGGAGCGACCGTATCCCCTGAACGATATGGCCCTTTAACAAACTGTCGGAGTGCTCAACAGGCCGGTCTGGCTGGTTCGAATCCCATCCACCGGCCAGTCTTACGACGCCCTTGCGACTGCCTCGTCCAGGGCTTCAGCCCAACCCGAGATCACAACCGCCGAGCCGACTCTGGCCGCTTCACCGTCGCCCTTTACGAGCACGGTGAGGATCTTCCAGTCTCCGATGATGTCGAGCCCGATCCAGAGCACCTGGGGAGCCGGCTTTCCTTCGAGGATCGCCCGCCCTTCGGCCACCGCCGCCGCCGCTGCAAGGGGGGTGGCGTCCACGAGGCGAACCACGCTCCTTCCCTCACCACGGACCTCGACTCGCATCCCCTCACCCTCGGGGGTAATGGAGGTTTCGATGTGATCCGCGATCGCCGCCTCCGGTTCTGTTTTGAGAGTGTCGTCCTCGAGCCGGCCCGGGGAGCGCAAACCGTAAGTCACGAGCATCGATCGGATCCTCTCGAGGACGTGAGCCTCGTCGGCCCCTTCGATCAATGTGACTCTGATCCCGGAGAGGCCGGTTTCGGCCAGTTCGAGATGGATGCTTGCGACACCTTCGAGGTTCTCGAGGCGTTGACGAAGTCCGGTGACAGTCATCGGACCCTCTTCACGTACCGCCGGAACCCGGTCCGCCATGACAGAAAGGCCGCGAGGTCGGCGACCACGATCGACGCGTTGGGGTCGCCGTAGGCGGTGTAGGAACGCCACTTCACGTAGGTCCGATCGGGTAGCGGAACCCGTGGCTTACGGGTCCACCACCGACGCGACCGAAGAGCCCACGCCGTGCGAACAGCCTCAACCCCAGTTGTTGCCCACCCCTGGCGATTGCTCACCAAAGCCTCCTATGTATCCACCCCTGAATATGGTGCAGGCTACCTGGTGGTTTCCAGGGCACCAGGGGACATTTGGACATGAACGGAAGGCTTTCGACATGAGGTCTCGATTGGCCGGGTCAATCGCTGCCGTAGCCGGGACATCGACAGACCACTCATTCGATTGGGGCTCCACTGAATGACCACTGCCACCGTTAGCAATGTCGACTGGTTCGCTAACCGCTTCAGCGGCATTGCCACCAACATCGAAAAGGTCATCCAGGGCAAACGCCCACCCATCGAGCAGATTCTGCTCTGCCTGGTCGCCGAGGGACACGTCCTGATCGAGGACGTCCCCGGCGTCGGCAAGACGCTGCTCGCCAAATCCCTGGCCCGGTCGATCGACTGTGACTTCAACAGGATCCAGTTCACTCCGGACCTTCTCCCCTCCGACGTCACCGGAGTCTCGATCTGGGACCGACAGGTATCGGAGTTCGTGTTCAAACCAGGAGCCATCTTCGCCAATGTGGTCGTGGGCGACGAGATCAATCGGGCCAGCCCGAAGACTCAAGCGGCCCTGCTCGAGGCGATGGAGGAACGCCAGGTCACTGTCGACGGAGTGACCCGTCCTCTCCCACCGCCCTTCATGGTGGTCGCCACTCAAAATCCTATCGAGCACGAGGGCACCTATCCCCTGCCGGAGGCGCAACTGGACCGGTTCATGATGCGAGTCGCAGTCGGCTATCCAAGCCGCGACAAGGAACTTGAAATGCTTGAGACCCACGGCATGCGATCGACCTTCATCGACCTGGAACCGGTGGTGTCGGCGGATGAACTGATCGGGATGATCGAGGTGGCCCGCCACGTCCAGGTGGCACCTGCCATCAAGGGCTACATCATCGACGTGGTCGAGGCAACCCGGCGCCACCCCGAGGTGCTCCTGGGTGCGTCACCCCGATCCGCTCTCTATCTGCAGAGGGCAGCGCGGGCTTGGGCTGCATCGGAGGGCAGGGACTACGTCATTCCCGACGATGTCAAGAACCTGGCCCACCCGGTTCTCGAGCACAGATTGTCCTTCCGCCCTGAGGCCCAGATGCGCGGTGTCACCGCCAGTGAGGTCGTGGGCGCCCTGCTCGACGGATTGAAGGTGCCCGTCGCTCGGTCCGGGCGATGATCACACCGAGGGGTGCCTCGGTTCTGGGGGCCGGAATCGCCCTCGTGATTTCCTGGGTGGCCCTCGGTGAGATCGAGCTGCTCGGCGCCGGCGCCGCTCTGATCGTCGCGGTAGTCGCGGCCCTGTTCGTTACCAATTGGAACCGTCCGTCTCTCGACATTCGGCGCCAGCTCAACCCGTCCCTGGTGCACGAAGGTGATCGAACCGCGGTCGAGCTGGCGATCACGAACCTGCGGCGATTCCCGGCGTTCAACCTCACCGTCTCGGACGGCGTGGGCGGCCTCGGTACTGCCCGCTTCGCGGTCGGCCACCTTCGACGCCAGGAACCGGCGGCCGCGTCCTACCGGATCGTTTGCCGGCCCCGGGGGGTATATCAAGTCGGTCCGGCTCGGGTAAAGGTCGGCGACCCGCTCGGGTTGGCGACCTCGGAGTCCGAGACCGGCGACGTCGACCAGCTCATCGTGTATCCGGCGACCGAGTCGCTCTCGGGCTATCCCTACGTCCGCGGCCGCAATCCGTCGCAGATGGCAAGCCGGCCTGAGCAGAGCCAGCGGGGCGGGGAGGACTTCTTCACACTCCGCATCTACCGCAGCGGCGATGATCTCAGGCGGGTCCATTGGCCGAGCTCGGCCAAGCTCGACGAGCTGATGATTCGCCAGATGGAGAATCCATGGCAATCGCGGGCATTGATCTTCTTCGATGTCAGAGAGCGCTCGCATCCGGACAACGACACCTTCGAGAAGGCTGTCAAGGGCACCGCTTCGGTTGTGAAGCACCTCGTGGCCGGGGGCTTCGCCGCCGATCTGTGGTTGGGCCGGGAGTTGCTGGACGTCAACGCATACATGGCGGCTATGGAAGCCCTAGCCAGGGTTCGGACCGTCCCCGCAGTAGACATCAAGGCGGTGGCCAGCCGGCTTCGGCAATCGGCCCGGGGTGGAGCCCTGGTACTGGTGACGGGCTCGCCCGACGAGGACCTCCTCGCGGTCCATCGCCACCTGGCATCGCAACACCGGGTGACGATCCTTCTCGCAGCATCATCGGCTCCCAACTCCCTGATCCCGGCGTTCCAACGACTCGGCGCCAAGACCGTCATAACCGGCACCAACCCGAACTGGGCCCCGGCCTGGAGTCAAACGATGGGAAAGACATGGCTGTCCGCCTCAGCTGGCTAGCAGCGCTGGGTGCATTCGCACTGATCCTGGCCCGCATGGGGAGGTTGCTGTCTGTCGATCCCGGCGCGCGCAGCTGGGTCCCGGTGTTGGTGGCGGCGGCGGTAGTCAGCTGCGTCGTTACGGCTGCCGCCCTGGCGGCCGGAGCAAGACCATGGATGATGATCCCGCTCAACCTGATCGGGGCCGGTCTGGCGGTGGCGAGGGTCGCGGCCGGGTCGACCATGACGTTCGGGATCATCCCCACTGATGAAACCCGCGGGGCTCTAGTGGATGAGATCGGAGTGGCCCTTGAGCTGATCAGGTTCGGATCGGCGCCTGTGGTCGCCGTCACCGGCCTGGTTGCAGTTCTCGCCGGCATCTTCTGGTTGCTGGGCGCCCTCACCGCATACGGGGCCGTCAGACGGCGACCGCTGCTGATGACCATCCCGACCCTTGGCTTCTATCTGATCCTGGCTACCCTCGATCGGCGTCCCCCCCAGTGGTGGTGGCCGGTTCTCATGGCCGCATGCGGGGCAGCATGCCTGCTGGCAGCTTCCGAGCGTGGAGCAACGGGTCGGGTTCGCTCGATTCGATCAGGGCATGTCGTGCCCACCAGGGGAAGGCTGCTGCCCCTGCTCACCCTGGGGGTGGTGGCGCTCTCGGCCGGTGGAGCGGCCCGCGTGTTCGCTGCCACTGTGCCCGAAGCGGGGCTGGTCTCCTGGCGAAGTGCCACCGGCTTCGGGAGCGGCCTCTTCGGAGGGGTCTCCTACAACCTCTTCGCCGACTTGCAACAGGACCTCGTCGGACAGAGCGACGAGGTCCTCTTCATCGCCCGGGTCAGCCCGTCGCCGATACCCAATTCGGAGCTCTACTGGAAGCTCATCAACCTCGACACGTACGACGGTGAGTTCTGGACCCCCAGCGCCCAGGAAGTCACGAGACCCCAAGAGGAGGCCGACTGGGAGGCTGAGGACCTGGCCTTCATGGGTCCGACCATCAGGGTTCAGAGCGTGGTGCAGATCGAATCGCTGCGCATGGGCGTGTTGCCGGTGCTGTATTCGCCCCGGAGCCTGACAACCGCCGACGACCTCCTATCAGCGAGCTACCGGGTGCGGGAGGACGGCTCTGTCGCCTCCGATGGACGAACCCGAGAATTGCTGCAGTACCAGGTCATATCCGACATTCCCCGGATGGACCTGTCGGTCCTGGCATCGTCAGGAGGCGCCCTGTCACCGATTTTCGAAAAGGCCCGGGCCGCCGGAGCCTTCCCGGTGGAGCCATCGAGCACTCAGGCTCCGCTGGCGCCGACCAGGGTGCGCGAGTTCTACACCGAGTTGCCCGACGATTTTCCCGGGGAGGTCCAGGAGCTGGCGCGCCAGGTCACAGCTCAGACCAGCACCGCCTTCGAGCGAGCCTCGGTGCTCGAGCTCTACTTCCGGGAAACGGGAGGCTTCGTCTACGACGCATCCGCTTCGACCGGCTCCTCATCACTCGACCTGGTTTCGTGGCTCACCGACGTTGACAGCCGGAACCACAGGACCGGCTATTGCGAGCAGTTCGCGGCGGCCATGGCCTTGATGGCCCGCACTCTCAACATCCCCTCTCGGGTGGTCCTCGGCTTCGCTCCGGGCGAGATCATCGACAGGAACGGGGAGGAGTACATATACGTCAAGGCCAAGCACGCCCATCTCTGGGTGGAGTTGTACATGCCGGGCCAGGGCTGGCTCCCCTTCGACCCGACCCCGCGAAGCGACGGAATCAACCCGTCCACCGTCAGCCAGTTGGGTTTTGATCCCAGGATCTATCTCCCGACTCCGATCGCGCCGGACACTGCAACAACCCCAACTCTGCCCGGTGGTCTTCCCAACGATGAGTTCTTCGAAACCGGAGCAGATCCCACCACAGGCCTGCCGTCGACGACCGGCGCGACCCTGGCGAAGTGGGGCTTGGGGCTGCTTGGGCTGATTGCCGTCGTTGCAATAGTGCCGGCCCTCAAGGGGATCCGGAGGTCCCGACGATTGAAGAAGCTGGGATCCGGCGATGTCGTGGCCGGATGGTCCGAGTTGACCGACCGGTTGACCGACCTTGGTCATCGGATCGGTTGGTCGCAGACTCCCAACGAAGTGGCGCACCGCGTCGATCGAGCGATCCTGCCATTCGCTTCGCGGCTGGCAGCCGATGTGTACGGCGGCCGGACGATCACTGACGGCCGCGAGGTCTACCGACAGGCTGAGGCAGCGCTTCGACTCCGCTACAACGGATGGCGATGGTGGCTCTCATGGATCCAGCCCCGATCGCTCTGGTCGCGGCAGTTCCGAACCGTCAGCGAATCCCGTACTGACGCTCTTCGTTGACGTCGTCCTCGACCCGCCGAAGCATCGTCAGGAACTGGTCGCGATCGAGTTCGAATCTGGTCACGTCTTCTTTGACCTGACGGGCGATCTCGTCGATCCGGGCAAAAAAGGCGAGTTGGCCGTCGCGCAGCGCATCGAGGATATGCCCCTCCTCAGAACCAACCCCGAAAATGGTGCTGCCATCGCTGACCAGCCGAAGATGGCCGAGGTGGTTGTCCATATCGCCGTTGCGCCGCAGGTAATCCCACGCCCTGCGTACTCGCTGTAGCGACATTCCGTTGTCTAAGAGGCTGCGAACCACCCGCAGCGCCACCAGATCACGGAACGAATAGAGCCGCCGGACACCCGGCCGACCGCCGGTTCCCTGAATTGTGGGACTAACCAGCGAGACTCGATCCCAATACCGAAGTTGATGTGGTGTGCAGTTGGTGAGCTTGCATGCTTGCTCCGCCGTGAAACCCTGCTGCAACTGAACCTCTCTCCCGCAACGCCCGGGCCGATCGGCAGCTGATCGACCTTTCTCCCAAAACTGACTCCGCCGGTTCCCCTCGACTTTCTGATCTCGTGAAATGCGCGTACCGACGGGGGCGCAACTGTAGTCGGTGAGATCAGCCGCGCTTGAAGCGACGATGAATCTTTCTTCGCGATGATGGCTCTTCGTCATCGCCGGTCGAATCTTCACCGCGCGCTCTGATCGCTTGCACCACATACGTGGCCGACACGACCAACAAAGCGAAGCCGACGAGCGCCAACCATGTCGATGACGTGAACGTCGCACCGATGACAACCAGTCCACTCACGGCTCCTAGCAATGGGAGCCGCAGTCCGGTCCGGGGATTGCGATCGATGTTGCGAACTGCACGGGCGAGCGCGGGATCCTCCTCGTAAAAATGGCGCTCGATTTCCGCCAGGATCTTCTGTTCACGATCGCTCAGCGGCATGGATCTTTTCTCCTCGACACCGACGGCTGCCCGTACCAGCACTCGCGCCGACTCCCGCAAGACTGGCGAAGAACCGTTTCGAGACAGGGCACCGTCCACTCAGTATACGAAATGAGCGCTGTTTCGTAACTAGGTCTCTCAGGATTCCCGGTCGGGAGTGACCAGACGGGCAGGACGGACGGCATCCGTCCCAAATCGGTCCCGGACAGCATCTACCGCCTCGGCCAGGTCATCCCATTTGGGTTCGCTCTCAACCGACATCTGGCGGGGGCCGTCAGGGTCGACGAATGTGGCCACACTGACCCCGAGCAAGCGGATCGGACGGTCCCAGCTGACTTTGTCCTTCAATCCCTTGACCGCTTGCCACAATTGCCGGGACGTATCGGTCGGTTGGGTAAAGGTGTGATGCCTTGTGATCGTTACGAAGTCTGAGTAGCGGACCGTGAGGCCAATGGTTCGACCAGCCAGCCCGGCCCGCCTCACCCGAAATGCGAGTCGATCACAAAGTCGGATCAATTCGGTGTCGATTTCATCGGACAAGGTCAGGTCTCGTTCGTAGGTCTCCGACACCGATATCGACTTGGCGTCGTGGTCGGGTATGACCGGGCGGGGGTCTTCGCCGCGGGCCAGCGCAGCCAGGTTGGATCCGTTGCTCACGCCGAGGCGCCTCTCCAGCATTGCTCGCGGCAGCCGGGCAAGGTCGCCGACGGTCTCCACTCCCATGGCCTCGAGGGTCGCATGAGTCGCCTCTCCCACCCCCCACAGCGCTCGCACCGGAAGGGCGTGCAAAAATCCGATCGACTGATCCTTCGGGATGTGTCGCAGGCCGTCCGGCTTGGCCGCTTCCGACGCCAGTTTGGCCACGAATTTGGTGGCGGCAATGCCGACCGAGGCAGGGAGGCCCAGTTCGTTCCGGATACGCCTGCGGACTTCGTGGCCGATGACGTCCGGACCTGATGAATGCCGGTGGAGCCCGCTTACGTCGAGGAATGCCTCGTCCAGGGACAAACCCTCCACAAGCGGAGTCATCCCTCGGAATACCTCAAAGACCCTGATCGATGTCTCCTGATACAAGGCGTGGTCGGTGGGGACCACGACCAGGGCCGGGCACTGCTTGCGGGCAGCCACCATCGGCATGGCTGAGCGGACTCCGAACTTCCGGGCCTCATAACTCGCCGAGGCTACAACACCCCGGTTTCCAAGCCCTCCGACGACCACCGGACGTCCAACCAGGCCGGGGTCGCGGAGTCGTTCCACCTCGACGAAGAACGAGTCCATGTCGACGTGGAGGATCGGTTCGGAAAACACCAGAGGAGGGTAAGCCGGAGCAAAGAAGATCAGCGAAGGAATGGGGGCCGGCCTTCTTTGGTGTGTGAGCGTCGTTCCGTTCGTTCTTTGGCGCCACAGGTACGCCGACGAAGCTGTGAGGCCAAAGAAGCTGTGAAGCGACGCTCACAGGCCAAAGAATGGTGGGACCGAAGGTCCTTCGGTGATTCGTTCGGAAAACGCCAGCCATACTTGGTCCATGGCGTCCCGGCACATCTGGGCCTCGGTGGCCCTTCTGTTAGCGGCCCTGGCGTGGGCCGTCGCCTTGCTTATCGATCCCGCCCCGTGGACCGAGAGCGCTGGTGCGGTGCTCGGGGCCGGATTGGTGGTCGTGATCGCGGTAGCTGTCACAGCCGTGATGATCGAAAGCAGCCGGTTCGGATACTGGCTGGGAGTTTCTGGGGCGGGTTTGATGCTGGTGATAGCGGGCGTCAGAGCAATAGACACGTCGTGGGTGATTGCAGTGACGCTGACCATGTTTGCCGGCGTGCTGCTGGCGGACCGCAGGCTCGGGGGATGGATCCGAACGGAGGCCCCCGTGGCCCCCATCCCGTCGCAGGCAATCACACTCGGTTTGGTTCTTCTGGCTGCACCGATAATCAGCGCGCTGTCCCTGGTGGATGGATCCGCGAACCCGATCGTGTGGCTGGCATTGGCATCGTGGGGCATCCTCATCGTCTTTGTGCGAAGGCTGGCGGGCGCCGTCGCCGCAGTCAGGATCGGTCCTCCGGTCCTGATCGCCGGAGGTGCCCTCCTGCAATTTCCCGGGGCCGCGATCTGGGGCGTATTGATGGTGACAGCGAGCGTCCTGGCCTGGTCGAAGGCGGTGCGTCTGGCCATCCGCCCGCTGATCGAACGGGGCTCGCGGGTGTCGATTCCACCGGAACTCCTTTCCGACGACGTCAGGCGAGCCGCAGGGATCGACCGCGATCGTTCATGAGGAAGCTCAACCCTTGGATCGTCACTCCGGCCGTGATGGTCGGCCTTCTGGTCGGGTGGCTGGGCTGGATCGCCACCAACGTATCGTGCCGGGCCGATCAGGCTCCCGGAGGCCCCGGGTGCCCACTGGCCGCGACGATCATCGGAGTCGTCTGTCTCATCGGCGCCACGATCGGTCTGACGGTGGTTCTGGCTCTCACCGGCAGGTCGATCGGCGAATACCGGGACCAGCAGGATCGGGACAAGGAAGTTTGAGGTTTGACCTCGAACTTCGAACCTCGAACCTATTTCTTTCCCACCCTCGAACTCCCGAACACAAGAGTCACATTGTGACCGCCGAAGCCGAACGAGTTGGACATTGCGAAGTCGCCACTGAATTCACGCGCCTGGTTCGGGACGTAGTCCAAGTCACACTCGGGATCGGGTTTCTCGAGGTTGATCGTCGGGGGGATCAAGCTGCGCTCTAGCGCCAGGATCGAGGCGACGGCCTCAACGGCCCCGGCTCCTCCCAGCACATGGCCGGTCATCGACTTCGTCGAAGACACCGGAACCCGATACGCATTCTCTCCCAGGGCGAGCTTGATGGCAGCCGTTTCGGTGGCGTCGTTGGCCTCGGTGGAAGTGCCGTGTGCATTGATGTACGAGACCTCGGAAGGGTCGATCCCGGCATCTGCCATTGCTGCCTTCATCGCCCGGGCGGCACCGGTGCCACCGGGCCTCGGAAGGGTGATGTGATATGCATCGGCCGACATCCCGTAACCCAACACCTCGGCCAGGATCGTCGCTCCCCGGGCCAGGGCCCGGTCCCGCTCTTCGAGGACCAGGGCGCCCCCTCCTTCTCCCATCACGAACCCGTCACGATCTGCATCGAACGGCCGGCAGGCCCGCTCGGGCTCGTCATTCCGCGAGGACAAGGCCCGCGCCTGAGCGAATCCGGCAATGCCGTAGTCGGTGATCGTTGCCTCCGAACCTCCCGCCAGCATCATGTCGGCCGCTCCTCGCCGAATGATCTCGGCCGCATCCCCGATGGCGTTGGCCGACGCGGAGCAAGCAGTGACGACGCACGTGACCGGCCCCAGAAGGTTGTGCTCGATCGATACCAGCCCGGCTGACATGTTGATGATGATCTTGGGGATCCCGGTGGGTGACACCCGATCGGGTCCCCGCCGGTCAAGGGTTCGGATCTCCTCGGTGAAGGACTCCATCCCCCCGAACCCACCACCGAAAACGACCCCCGATCGGGCGGCTGCCTCGTCATCGGGGTCATAGGCGATGCCGGCCTGGGACATCGCTTCGCGAGCGGCGATCATGAAGAACTGGCTGATACGGTCGAGTCGACGGACGTCTTTGCGGTCGAAGTAGTCCTCGGGGTCGTAGCCCTTCACCTCGCCGGCGATGCGAGTGCGCATAGCGGAGGCGTCGAAGCGGGTGATATGTCCGATCCCGGAACGACCTTCGGCGATCGACTTCCAGAATGACTCGACATCGTTGCCGACGGGCGATATGACGCCCATACCCGTGACAACCACTCGACGGCGCTGATTGCGAGGAACGCTATCGCCGGCTGCCATCTGCTTCTCCCCTTTGGGCGGTCAAGCGTTGAGCTTGGTGTGGACGAGCTCGATCGCCTCCCCAACGGTGTGGATGTGCTCAGCCTCGTCGTCGGGAATCTTCACGCCGAACTCATCTTCCATCGCCATCAGAAGCTCGACCACTCCGAGAGAGTCCACATCGAGATCCTGCTCGAAGTTGGCGGCGGTGTTGATCTTGTCGGCGTCGAGACCCAGTTCTGATACGAGTACGTCTCGCAAGCGGGCTTCGATTTCAACGCGGTCCATGTTTAGTTCTCCTTTCGATGTCGGATCAATTAAAGCGCTATGCCACCGTCTACGACGATGACCTGCCCCGTCAGGTAGGAGGCTCTCTCCGAGGCGATGAAGGCAACGGTGGAGGCGACCTCAACGGGTTCTCCAAAGCGACCCAGGCTCACCGAGGACAGCAAACCGGACTTGACCTCCTCGCTCAACGAACCTGTCATGTCGGTGGTGATGAATCCGGGAGCAACCACGTTGACGGTGATCCCCCGCGACCCCACCTCTTTGGCGACCGACTTGGAGAAACCGATCAAGCCGGCTTTTGAGGCCGCGTAGTTGGCCTGCCCGGGGTTGCCGGCGATGCCTGACACCGAACTGATCGAGATGATCCGCCCCCAGCGCGCCTTGATCATTCCCTTCAGGGCGGCTTTGGTGCATAGAAAAGCAGACCGCAAGTTGGTGTCGATGACCCGATCGAAATCCTCCGGGCTCATCCTCAGCACCAGGTTGTCGGCAGTGATGCCGGCGTTGTTG
>JANMST010000106.1:0-4932 GCA_031389635.1 Acidimicrobiia bacterium
ACCTGCTTCTCGGCCTCCCTCTGGGCATCGTCGAGTTCGTGGCCATCATCACCGGGCTCTCGATGGGGTTGGGCTTGTTGATCACTCTCCTCGGCATCCCGGTGCTGGTGCTGACGCTCCTCGGCGCCCGGGCGACCGCGGCTCTCGAGCGGGAGTTGGCGAGAACGCTGCTCGACGCCCCGATGCCACGCCACCAGCCGCGCCCGGACCGTTCGGCCGGTTCTTTCTGGAGGCGTCTGATTGGTCTCGTCACCGACCGCGACACCTGGTCGAGCGTCGCCTTCCTGCTATTGCGCCTGCCGCTGGGAATTGTCGACTTCACCGTCGTCGTCACGATCGTCAGTCTCGCCCTCGGCGGCTTTGCCCAACCGATCCTGTTCGCGATCGGGCTCGAATACACGAGGATCGGCGACTTCGTCATCGACACCTTCGCCGAGTCATTCATTTACTTGCCGTTCAGCATCGTCTTTCTCCTGACCGGTCCCCGCCTGCTGCTGGCCTGGTCGGTCATCCCGACCCGGATCGCCACTGCCCTCCTGGGGCGGGTCGGAAGGGCCGAACTAAAAGAAGAAGTCACCGGGATTCTGTCCCGAACCGGAGAAGCCGACGCCTTCCGAATCTTCGACGAACTTCGCTTGCGATTCGGAAAAGGCCCATTCCTCAACCCCAACCGGGTCGAAGCCGCGTTGCTCGCCCTCGAATCAACCGGCCACATCGTTGCCCACCGCGACGGAGCCCGCACCAGTTACTCGCTCGCGTCGCGAGAACGCATCCCACGCTAAGAAAAACCTCCACAAAACTGTCAACGTTTTCTCATCGCCGGACAAACACGGATTACGCTCCCGAGAGCAAGAGGAGGGTTGATGGGAAAGCGTCGCCTGTTTACGGTTCTCCTGCTGAGCTCGCTGCTGGTCGCGGTCAGCACACCTCCGGTCGCCGGAGTCAACGGCACCGACAACCCGGGGCTCGAGATGCCCACCCCCGATACTGCCAACCCGTTCTTGGGATTGCTGCCGGCAGGGGCAAGACCCGACTACCAAAGATGGCAGGCGTATATTGATTCAAACCTCAGGACCCGATCGAGTGGCCTGGCCCCCGGCGCCCGCCCGCTCGGTTTGCGGCTCACAGAACAGGAGCCCTCCGAGCAGACGGGTGTTAATGACACCCTCGCCACGGCCGAGCCAGTTGGACGCTTTGGAACCGGCCGAGGCGACATCCCGGTCGCCGACATTCTCGGTACCGCCCCGCTCACACCGGTGGGAGACGTATTGACGGTGGCCCCGGTCGAGTCGGACGACGCCATCTCACAATCCACCGACACCCAGGTTTTCGATAGTGGGGATCTGGCCAACGGATCAGCCGTAGTCGGCGACGGAAACGGCGGTTCGGCGGGGTCCGGCACCGGCGACTTCGATTTCTACAAGATTCCAGCCGTGTCCGTCGGAGAGGTGCTGCAGATCGAAGTCAATACCGCGATCCCACTGGGCGATGCGGACCTGGATCCGTCGTTGGCCTTGTGGGATTCGGCCGGGAACCTGGTTGCCTTCAACGAGGACATCAGCGCTGTCACCGATTGGGACGCCAGGATCGTATTCCGGGCGTCGGTTGCTGGCGACTACTACGCCTCGGTCGGCGGGTACGGGTCGTTCTATCCTCTCGATCCCACCGACCCCGATAGCCCATCGTTCACTGGAACGTTCGGCAGCGAGGGCGAGTACGACATCTCGGTGCAGTTATTGAACGGAGACGTCGACGTCTACCAGGTATCTCTGGAAGCCGGTGACGTGATGGCGGCCTCGGTGGCGGGCCTTCCATTTCGGCTGAGCCTGATCGGCCCCGACGGGATCGAAAGGATCGGATCAGCAGAGAATTCCACCTTCGTCCATCCCCGGTCGTCTCCCTTGTTCGCCAATCTTGACGCCATTGCCCTCAGTTACATGATCGACGAGACGGGCACCTACTACGTGGCTGTCCACTCGGTGGGCGGATACCAAGCCAACCTCCAGGTCTTTCGGCCGGCCAAGGAACTGAGTGCTCGAGGCACCCAGGTGCTCTTCATCGACTTCGACGGGATCACCCTCGACCTTGGTGAACTGGCCTTCGGCTTTCCGCCAGGCACCCGAACCACGCTGTCTCCACTTTCGGCGTTCCTCGGGCGATGGGGTCTGTCACCTACGGACGAAGACGCCGTCATCGACGCGATCCTGGCGGTGGTCGAGGAAAACCTGTCCGAGGACATCCGGGCAATGGGTTCCAACGGAAACTTCGATGCCACCGGGCTTCCGGGGGACTTCGACATCGAGATCCGCAACAGCCGCGACCACGTCGATCCCTGGGGTAGTCCCTATGTGAGCCGAGTGATCGTGGGCGGCACTATCGCCCAATTGGGAATCCCGGTACTCGGGATAGCCGATTCGATCGACGTCGGTGACTTCGACAGCGAGGAGACGGCCTTCACCCTGCTTGACGCCATGAGTTCCTCCCCAGACGAGCCCTTCTACACATCGTCCTTGAACGCCATTCCCCGGGATCCATCGGCCGACATAATCGAGCTGATCGGCGTCGCCGTAGGCAACATTGTCTCCCACGAAGCGGGGCACATAATGGGCAATTGGCACACCGACCAGTTCGATCTCCTGTCCAATATTCAAGACCAGGGGGGCAACCTTCCCGGCAAAATCGGCCTTGGCCCGGACGGAATCTTCGGCACGGTCGACGACATCGATGTCGACTTCGGACCCGATTTCTACGTGCCGAACGAAGGCTTCACCGGGATCGAAGACACCCTGGAGAGCATTGCCTTCGGCCTATCGACCGGAACGGGACTACGCAACCGTTGACCCGGCGAGACCGATTAGTTCCGGGCATCAATACCGTCTTACCTGGGTAGGTTCTCGGTGGTGCCAACTAGTCGAAGGGAACTGAGATGTTCGGCGATGTGCATGCTTTCAGCGGATTTTCAGTAGACGACCTTTCCACGGCCAAGAAGTTCTATGCCGACACTCTCGGCCTGAAGGTAGGCGACGAGCCCGCCGGTCTCCGCCTGCAACTGGGAGGCGGTGGGGTCGTTTTCGTCTACCCCAAGGACGACCACGTCCCGGCCACCTTCACGGTGCTGAACTTCCCGGTCGAAGATATCGAAAAGGCGGTCGAGCAACTAGCCGGATCGGGAGTCTCGTTCGAAAAGTATCCCGGTACGGATGAGAAAGGCATCAACCGCGGCATAGGCCCGGCCATCGCCTGGTTCAAGGACCCGGCCGGCAACTTCCTCTCGGTCCTTCAACTCGACTAGGTCGGCGCAAGTGGTCACACCGAAACGAGTCGCAGTCGGCGGAATCCTCGGTTGGGCGCGGAAACGTCGCTTCCCAACGCTCCTCCTGTTTACCGGGGGCCTCTTCGGCCTCGACCTGCTGGTCCCCGACTTCATCCCCTTCATCGATGAATTGCTGCTCGGACTGGCGACGCTGATCCTGTCCCGCTGGAAGGATCGTCGCCAACTCGCGTTGCCGGAAAAGTGAGAACCGACCCTCCACACGTCGTTGCTAGCCTCGCCCGCCATGGCCGACCAAGAGGATGTGCGTCGCATCGCGTTGGCGCTTCCCGGTGTCACCGAAGGCGATGATCGTTTCGCATTTTCAGTCCTGAACCGTGGAAAGCACAAGGGTTTCGCCTGGCCTGGGCCGAGCGGGTCGACCCCAAGAAGGCGCGGGTTCTCAACGACGAGGTTCTAGCGATTCGGGTCGAAGGCGAGGTCGTCAAACAGAGCCTCATCGCGGCCGAGCCTGACGAGTTCTTCACCGAACCGCACTACAACGGGTTTCCCGCGGTCCTGGTTCGGCTGGGGGCCATCCCCGCTGACGAACTGGAGGAACTGTTGGTCGACTCCTGGCGGATCCAAGCCTCACGAGAGGCCGTCAAGGCCTACGACGCCAGCCACTGAACGGTAACTTGGGGTCCGATGAGGATCGCTACGTGGAACGTCAACTCGCTCAAGGCGCGGATGCCGGCGGTCGAGAAGTGGCTCGAGAAAGCCTCCCCCGACGTTCTGCTGATGCAGGAAACCAAGCTGGCCGACGAACAAGTGCCGGAGCTTCCGTTCCAAGTTGCCGGTTACGAGGTCGCCCACCATGGTGAGGGACGTTGGAACGGAGTTGCCATCGCCAGCCGTGTGGGCATCTCCGATCTCGTGACTAACTTCGGCGACGGACCGGTCCGCGACAGCAGGGTGCGTTCGGGCGGCGACACTGAGGACGAGGACGACTTCAACCCGTTCGACGAGGCCCGCATGATGAGCGCGGTTTGCGGTGGGGTTCGTTTCGTGAGTCTCTATGCCCCTAACGGTCGGGTAGTCGGCTCGTCCTTCTACGAGGGCAAGCTTCTCTGGTTCGAGCGGCTTCATCGCTGGCTCCTGGAGACCCGCTCTCCCGACGAGCCGCTGGTGGTGGGCGGAGATCTCAACGCCACGCCCGCCGATGAGGACGTGTGGGACGCCGCCGCCGCCCATGGCGGCACCCATGTGTCAGAACCGGAGCGTGCGGCCCTGGCCCGCTTGCGTGAGTGGGGCCTGGAAGATGCGATTCGTTCCAGGGCGGCTGCCCAGCCGGGGTCGAAGGGAAGGCCGGGCTCGTCGAGGTCGACCACCACCGGGGCGTGGTCCGACGGCGTCGGGAGACCCTTGCGAGCTTCGCGGTCGATGTCCGCCCAAACCGTTCTCTCGGCGATCGGGTGGGTCACGTAGAGCAGGTCGATCCTCATCCCCATGTTCTTCTGGAACATCCCCGCCCGGTAGTCCCACCAGGAGAAGCGATGGCCTCCTGGCTGGTGGCGACGAAACGCATCTTCCAGGCCCCACTCACGCAAGCGGGCCAGGGCCGCACGCTCCGGTTCTGACACATGGGTGCCGCCATGGGCGGCGGCGGCGTCCCACACGTC
>JANMST010000121.1:0-3743 GCA_031389635.1 Acidimicrobiia bacterium
CCACTCACCACCCACCACTCACCACTCTCACCGGCCCACCACCCACCACTCACCACTCCCAGATCGCGAAACATCCCTTTGACAAGGCACTTGACGCTACTTAACGATCTTCGATATACCTCTTGGATGCGGAGCGCTCCGGCCGGAAGACCCGATGTACGTCCTCCCAACACATCGCAAGCCGCAATGTCGACCGGCGGGGCGCTCCGACCGACAGCTCGGACTCGGCCACTTGTTTCGGTGACAACAACGGCGTCAGGTCTCGGCTACCCCGCCCACGACCTCTACGTACGTCGCTTTTGGACGGCCGTCCTCGGGCCATCCGCGATCGCAGAACTCCTTCGCATCGCCGAGGCAGGGCGATCGGGTAACCAGATTCGACGACCCATTCATCTCCACCCCCTGATGGAGGTGGGGTTGGTCAAGGTGGTCAACGGCGAGATCGTTGTCGGCAATTTGATCCCGCCAGTGCCCGGAGGATTGATCAAGCGACTGACCCCATCGCTGCGATCCGCACACGACGGTTGGGAGCCACCTGTGGTGGCCAAAACACTACGTTCGCAACGTTCGCCAGCAGGCGAGGGCAAGGGCAACCAGTTCACCGACCGCAAAGCCAACCGCGACCCGGAAGTCGGGGGTCCCGCCCACGAGGAACATGGTGACCAGTCCGGCGAAGAGACCACCCACCCATGCGCTGGCCAACTGACCGGTCGAACCGCTAGCGACCAGAGCCTGCCCCATCAGTTGGGTTACCGAACCGGCGATGACACCGGCCGCAGCCAGAGCGGCGACCGTGGCGACCGGACGGAACTCGGGTCCGAACAAGAGCCCAACGACGGCCGGTCCCACGAAGAACCCGACCACTCCGGCCAGACCGACAAGCACCAAACCGAACCCGACCAGCTTCAAAAGGCCCTGCCGAAGATTGGTTTTTCGGTCCATCCGAACCAACAGCGACAGAAGCCTGCCCTGCAGGTTGTAGATGAGCGTCAGCGGGGCGCGGTAGAGGAGGAACGTAGTGAAGACGACGCTGCGTAGCGCCTCGTTACCGCCAAGCGCCCCGACTCCGATCGGGGCGGCGCCCAGCAGGACCTGGGACGCCGCGCTTCCGAGGACGTAGTTCGACAAGAATCCTGAGGCCTTGGTCGGTGCAACCCCCGACACCGTTTCACGGTCATAGCGGAATGGTCTCGCCAGGAACACGCCGAAGGGAGCGGCCACCATGGCCCATCCCAGGGCGGGCGCCGAAGGGGAATAGGCAAGGAAAGCGACCGCAGCGCCCAGCCGCACGATGCCCTCCCAAGCCAGTACCGCCCCGTACTCCGCAAAGCGTCGATGGCCGGCGAGGAGTCCCTTTCCCACCTGCATGACTCCGTAGAAGACAGTGACCGCAACTGCCTGCACGACGAAGATGGGCTCTCCTGAGAAGAACGCATCGTTGGTCAGGAAGGCGAATCCACCCAAGAGCAGAGCCGCAACACCAATGACGAGCGCGATGGGCAGGCGATCTTCTTTGAGAACCTGGCGCCCGCGACTCGCCTCCCTGGTCACGAATTGCTCCAGGGGAATCAGGATCACGGTCGCGACGATGAAGTACGAAGTCCACAACAGGGCGATAGGAGAAAAGGCGTGGGCTCCCAGGGCCCGGGTCCCGTAGACCTGGAATAGATAGGCGAGGACCGCGCCGGCCAGGCTGCCGGCGATCATCCGGGCGGTGCCCGGCGCCCGCAAGCCTCTTGGCGCGTCGAAGTCCGGTTCGTCAGGAAGAAGACTCACAGAAGATTCCCGGTTTCCGGGTTGGGGATCCGAAGCCATCCTGGCATCCATCGGCAGGGCCTGCCATCGCCTTCAGCGGGTTTCCGCCTCATCGGGGCCGCCCGACTCAGATCCGAATCAACCGCGCCAGGAAAGAAGCCATCTGCTCACGGGCCACCGGGTTCGAGGGTGAATACGAACCCGGAGCGGTCCCGAGGGTTATGCCCAGTTCGGCAAGCTGATTGACAGCGGTGACTGCCTCCGGTGAGAGGCCGACCAGGTCGGTAAACCCCTGGTCGGTCCCGGCGGGAAGGACACCACCAACCTGGGGATGAAGGCGCGTCAGGAAGAGCGCCATCTGCCAGCGGTTCACGACTCCGTTGGGGTCGAAGGTGGTCGCGGTGGTGCCCGTGGTGATTCCCAATTGCTTGATCTGGTTTATTGCGGTGACGGCCTCCACGGAGAGACCACCCAGGTCTTCAAATCCCTGGTTGGCACCGGGAGGAAGGACGACCCCGAGTACCGCCGCGGTGCGGGCAAGAAAGATCGCCATCTGCCACCTGGTGACTGTGGCGGCCGGTGAATAGATGCCCACCGCGGTGCCGGTGGTGATTTCGAGGGCGGCGATGCAGTTGATGTCGTCGAGATGGGGATTGGAAGCGCCAACGTCAGTGAACCCGGCCGATGGGGCGATTCCGTCGCACACCGCGGTACCCACTCCGGAGCCGCCGGAAATGTTGTACATCGTTGATCGCATCCCCAGCGCCGTTCGGAACGTGCGACCACCCCGGGTGATGACCGTTTCCTGGCCGTTGAGCGTGCCGGCGATCGTTACCTCGCTCACGGTCCCCGACAGGTTCCGACCGGTCACCTCGACTCCGGTCACGGTCGTCAATCCGACGGCGGTGGCGATCTGCGAACCAGTGAACGTCACCGTCCAACTAGCGAAAGGATTCTTGGCGGCGGGAGCGATCGACCATGGATCCGGAGTCGGCACGAGGTAGGGCAGTGGCGTCGTGTGCCCGAGGCCCTCGACGTTGCTGTCCGTGTGGCCGCCGGTCGAACTGGCGTAGTAGGCGATGATGATCGAGTAGTCGGGTGCCAGGGGATGGGTAACCACCTGCCCGGACGTGGCCTGCACTGCCGCAACCCAGTTGGGGCCGAACTGATCCGCCTCCTTGGACCAGCCAACGTAGGCCTGGTCGACCACTGTGCTGAACAGGTGGCACCAACACGTGGTCTGCCGGCTGATGTCGAAGTTCTCAGCCGGGCCGTAGCGAATCGCCTGTCGGACCCCGTAGCTTCGGGCGGCAATAGCCTGGGCCTGAAGGGCCTGGGGATGCCAGTCGGAGGGCATCTCGCCGAGCCCGTAGAGATAGGGCTCGATCCCGATCTCGAGAACGACATGGAAGCCGTCACCGGCCGGCCTGATGCGGATCACGCCGCGGGCATAGGTCCGCCCGTTGTCGATCGCGAAGATCCTGGTGCCGGCGGCGAAGTCCCAGGTAATGGCGGCCTGACAGGTTCCAGGGTTGCCAACGGCGACGCCGGCATTGAAGAACTGACAGGCTCCGCCTCCTAGGGCTCGAAACTCCCAGGTCTGCCCGGCCGCCGCGAACTGGGTGGGACACACTCCCTCCCCATCGTTGGCCTTGCAGAGTCCGGCAGTCCCGGTTCCGTCGACCCTGAAGTTGAACGAGGTCCGGTTCTGCAGGAATCCGATCCACAGGGGATCAGGATCGGCGACGATGAAGTTCCCGGCCGGGACCACGGAAGGGATGCTCTGGACAGTGGTGTTGGCGTAGTAGAAGCCGGTGATCTGGCTGGCGGTAAAGCCGCCTTCAGCCATGGCCCGGGCGCCGTATTGCGACATGCCGACCATGTGACCCCAGCCCGAACCGTTGATTGTGAACGTGGGGTCGGTCGTCTGAGCAACTGCGGGTACTACCGGCAGGAGGGTGATCCCCAGAACCAGTGTCAGCAGGATG
>JANMST010000498.1:0-3128 GCA_031389635.1 Acidimicrobiia bacterium
CGGTGGCCGATGCGTGGGCAGGTTTGGTGGCGGCTCTCCGGGACCGGGGACAGCGGATGCCCATCAACGATTCATGGATTGCGGCCACCGCTATTGCTCACGATATGGCGATCGTCACGCGCGACCATGACTTCGATGTCGTCGACGGGGTTCAGGTCGTCAGGCTCTGACCCTCGGACGGACCGTGGTGGTGCCAATGACGAAGCGGCAGGGCTATCGGCTCAGGATTCACGAATCGTCGTCAGATAGTCACGAATCGTGAATGAAGGTGCTTGCCGAACTTCGCAGGATATTCATCGCGCATTCGTTCCGATATGTTCGACCCCAGCTTCGTTTCGGCGGATGATGGAGGGAGGGGTGGGGAGTACTGTGGATGCGCCTATGCAGACCATTCGAGCCGGTGATCGGATACCGATGTCCTGGGAGGAATACGAAGCCCTGGGACCAGAGGTCCGGGGCGAGTACATCGATGGTGCGCTGGTCGTGAGCCCGTCGCCGACCCGACCGCATCAAACCATCTGCCGCCGCCTGGCCAACCTCCTCGAGGCCCACCTGCCACCGGGTTACGACGTTGTCGAAGGGTGGGCATGGAAACCGGGCCGGGACGAATTCGTGCCGGACGTCGTCGTGTTTGGCACCACTTCAGAAACTACCCGACTGACGGCGATACCCGAGCTGGCGGTCGAGGTTCTTTCCTCCGATCGCGCGGCCGATCTCGTTCGCAAGTTCGCCAAATACGCAGGAGCTGGTTTGGCCCGCTACTGGGTCATTGACCCCGACGGTCCGGAACTGATCGTCTACCAATTGTCCGGCAACGGGGTATTTGTAGAGATGCAGAGGTTGAGCGCCGCTGACACCGGTGAGCTTGATGTTGGCCCCGTCCGGGTGACGATTCGGCCCGCCGATTTGCTCGACTAGTTCGATTGGGGCGGCTCACAGGCCTTTCTATTTGGTCTCACGCGTGATACACTCCGGGCATGGCAACCGTTTCTATCAGGGATCTTCGAAATCACGGTGGAGAGGTGGTCGAACGGGTTATCGCCGGTGAGATAGTCACCGTGACCAGGTCCGGGCGCCCGGTGGCCGAGCTCAGGCCGTTGCAGCGGGCGGCGCTCAAAGCGCCAACTCTTCTGGCCCGGTGGCGGTCGATTCCTGCGGTCGAAAGCGCCGATCTCAAGAGAGATCTCGACTCGATAATTGCCCCCCCGGTTTGAGACGGCTTTGCCGGCAGGTCTACTCGACACGAGCACGCTGTTGCTACTCCCTCGCATCAGCGATCCGTCCAGCCTTCCGGAAGAGCCGCTGATATCGGCAGTCACCTTGGCGGAACTCTCGGTTGGCCCGCTCGTCGGCGACGACCCCGCCGAGCGCGGTGCCCGGCAAGCGCAGGTCCACCAGGCCGAGGCAGACTTCGATCCGCTTCCATTCGACGCTGCCGCGGCAAGAGCGTTTGGCCGAGTCGCAGCGTCGCTTCGTCGATCGGGCCGAAAGACGGCTGCCCGATCGTACGACGCCATGATCGCGGCGATTGCCATCGCCAATGGTCTGCCGTTGTACACCGCTAATCCCGACGACTTCGCCGGTATCGACGAACTGGTGGTGGTGCCGGTCTCCGTTCCATAGCGGAGGTTGTTGGAGATGCGGCGGTCGCAAGCTGGTGAAACCTGGCCTGGACGACACAAAAGGGCCTTTGGAGGCGGAATCTGTCACAGCCAATTCGTACGATCTGGCAACGTGAACTTTGACAAATCGGAAAGGGCGAATGGCTGACAACAAACCGACCATGGAGGGCGCACTTGATGAAGCCCGGAAGTCAGCCCTGGAGGTGGCTTCGCAGGCGGGGCGGCTGGTCGCGGCGGGCAAGAAGGCGGCCAAGGCGGCCGACATTGGGGACCTCAAGGCCCTCCGCCAGGTTCTGGCGAACCTGGTCGATATCGCCGATCAGGCCGGTGAAGCGGCCGTCCGCGCCGCGGGCGGCTGGGCCTTTGCGACCGAAGGCGATGAAGAGGAATATCTCGGCGATGGCCGATATCAGAAGGAGCTCCTGACGGCTGCCAGGGACGCCAACGTCGGTGTCTTCCCGGTCGACGGTGTGCTGGCCTGCTTTCCGTCGCTGGTTCGCATCAGTGCCAAAGACCGGGCGGTGGCTATCGATCGCAAGCCCTTTCGCTTCGTTCGGCCGAGCTACCTGGTTTCTCACCTGAGAGCGGTGCAGAACAAACCCGGCCGGTTCAACCCGGGTGCACTGCTCGAATCGCTCCACTCGGCCTACGAGTTCGGCTTGGCGAAGAAGAAAGGCGCCGGGAAGGTTGCCTCGCTGATGGATCTCTACAAGATCCTGACCCTCCTCCCGACTGTTAAGAAGGACTACAGCCAGCAGGAGTTCGCCCGGGATCTCTATCTCTTGGAGGAGAGTGGTGTTGCCGAGACCAAGCGTGGAGCTCGAATCCGGTTCCATGCGGCCACGGGAACCAAGAGCCCCGGTCAGGTCATGCGAATCGTCGATCGCAACGGCAAGGAGCGGCTCTACTCCGCGATCGAGTTCGAGGGAGGTGGTTGATGGGCTTAGGTCTGACTTCCTGGCTCGAACTACTCGGCGATGAGTATCTCGACGCCTACATCAAGGATGGCGGCGCCGCCGTCAAGTTCGCCTTGGTGGGCGATGACGGCGCGGCTGAGAAAGTCACCTCCGAGGTAAAGCAGAGGGCCGGTAACCGTGGTTACCAGGTGGCTCTGGTCGATGCCGCCGCCACCAAAGTCCACATGACTCACGATCTGTTCTTCGCCGTTGCTCGCCAGATCCCCTGGGAGATGCTCGTGCGCGGATTCCTGACCACGACCTATGAGCAGATGGGCTATCGGATCGAGGGCGGCGATCTTCGGATCGAGTCGGTTGCCTCCGCCAACGGCATCGAGCAGACCCTGCTCCGAGCGGAGCTCAGGAAGACCCTTCAGTCAAAACTCATCTGGCGCCGGGATGCCCTCGCCAAGGACTTTCGTTGGGCGATGTTCGGGTTCTGTGCCGGGCAGGCCGGACTGATTCCCGACACCGACATCTCCGCGATCGAGGACTGGCTCAGCGGCGATCTGCGCCGGATCAGCGGCTTGAAGCACTTCCAGATCTTCCG
>JANMST010000144.1:0-7546 GCA_031389635.1 Acidimicrobiia bacterium
GGCCTGTCTTCGGGCGGGCTTGGGGCCACATCGCAACGCGCCAAAACCTTGGGGCACCGTACGGTTAGCCTGCCTGCAAGTGGATCGCCGCATTTTCGGACTTGAGAACGAGTACGGAGTTACCTGCACTCTGCGCGGGCAGCGGCGATTGTCGCCGGATGAAGTTGCCCGTTACCTCTTCCGACGGGTCGTCTCGTGGGGTCGTTCGTCAAATGTCTTCCTCGAGAACGGGGCCCGGCTCTATCTCGACGTCGGCAGCCATCCCGAATACGCCACTCCCGAATGCGACTCTCTTAAGGACGTCGTGGCCCACGACAAAGCAGGGGAGCGAATCCTCGAGTCGCTCGTGCACTCCGCCGAGCAGCGTTTGGAGGAGGAGGGCATCCGCGGCGAGATCTACCTTTTCAAGAACAACACCGACTCCGCCGGCAACTCATATGGCTGTCACGAGAACTACCTCGTCAGCCGTCACAAGGATTTTCACAAGACCGTCGACGTCCTGATTCCGTTCCTCGTCACCCGCCAGATCTTCCTCGGCGCTGGGAAACTGCTGCAGACCCCGCGCGGCGTTAACTACTCCATGTCCCAGCGGGCCGAGCACATCTGGGAGGGGGTTTCCTCCGCTACCACGAGGAGCCGGCCAATCATTAACACCCGGGACGAACCCCATGCAGATGCCGAGCGCTACCGGCGGCTCCATGTGATCGCCGGTGACTCCAACATGAGCGAATACGCCACCAGCGTCAAGGTTGGGACCGTCGTCGCCCTCCTCCAGATGATCGAGCGCGATGTCGTGTTTCGTGACCTGTCCCTTGAGAACCCGATCAGGGCGATCAGGGAAATTGCCCACGACCTCACCTGCCGCCGCAAGGTGCGTCTGGCCAATGGTCGGGAACTGTCGGCCCTCGATATTCAGTGGGAGTACTACGACCGGGTGGTCCGCTTCTCTCGCAACCCGGGGTTCCCGACCGAGGTGCAAGGTGCGATCGAACGGTGGGAGCATCTGCTGACCGGACTCGAAAAGGACCCCATGTCTCTCGACCGTGAGGTCGACTGGGTGATCAAGTACCGGCTGCTGGAGCGATACCGGGAGCAGCGCTCGCTTCCCCTTTCCAGTCCCCGCCTGGCGATGCTCGATCTGTCCTATCACGACGTCGACCGGACCAGGGGTATCTACAACCTCCTCCTGAGAGAGGGAATGGTCGATCGGGTGGTTAGCGACGCCGACATCGCCCAGGCGATGGTTCTAGCTCCGCAGACGACGAGAGCGCGCCTGCGGGGTGAGTTCATCAAAGCGGCTAAGGCCAAGCGCCGGGACTTCACCGTCGACTGGGTTCACCTCAAGCTCAACGATCAGGCCCAGCGCACCGTTCTTTGCAAAGATCCGTTCAAGGCATACGACGACCGGGTGGACCGGTTGATTGAATCGCTGTAGCGATTCAATCCCGTGGTGCGTTTTGCGTTTTGCGTATTGCGTATTGCGTAGAAACTGGGCTGGCGAGGAGGATCACGTCTAGGTTCGTAACGCACCACGCACCACGCAAGACGCACCACCCATGAAGAACGTTCTCGAGCGGCTCATCAACCTGTTGGTCATGTTGCTGACCTCCCCGAGACCGGTTCCGGCAGAGGAGATCCGCCGGACCATCCCCGGTTACTCGGCCGACTCCGATGATGCTTTCCACCGCATGTTCGAGCGCGACAAAGACCTGCTGCGAGGCATAGGGATACCGATCGAGTTGCGACCCACCGACGGCTGGGAAGTGGAACACGGATACGTGGTGGACCCCAGCAAGTACCGGCTGGCCGACCCGGGTCTCACCGATGAAGAGCGTGCCGCGCTTTTCCAGGCGGCGCAGACGGTCACCCTGGGCGGTGAGCCCGCCGCTCCCGGAGCGATCCTGAAACTGGGCGGAGCGCGACTGGCCGGAGCGGTGGAGCCATTGGCGGCAGATCTCGGGGAGGCGGCCGAGACGCTCGGCGACCTGTTTCAAGCCGTTTCGGAACGGAGGAAGGTTCGGTTCAAATACAAGGAGGACGAGCGGCGCGTGGCGCCATACGGGATCGGGCATCGCCGCGGTCATTGGTACCTCGTCGGCGGCACTCGTAGCGGCGAGAGGATGTACCGGGTCGATCGGATGGAGGCGATTCGCGTTGAGGATGAAGCCAACGCCTTTGAGCGGCCAGCCGGCTTCAAGATCAAAGCGTCCCTCGAATCGATGCCTTGGGAAGCCGGCAGTGACGATGCGGTCCCGGCAGTGATTCGCTTCAACGCCGAGATCGCGTGGTGGGCGGCCAAGCAACTCGGTGCCGGGACTGCCCGCGCAACCGACGATGGCGGCCTCGAAGTTACGGTGCCGGTGGCCAACCGGGAAGCCTTCATCGGGTGGGTGCTGAGCTTCGGTGAAGGAGCAGAAGTGGTTGAACCCGAGGAGTTGAGACGAGCGGTCATTCAACGGGTCAAGGGGATCGCGTAATGACAAGGTGTGTGGTGCGTGGTGCGTGGTGCGTCGATCCGGTTCTGAAGGCACCACGCAGAACGCGTAACGCACCACGGGTCATTACATGACTTCGCGCACTGCTTCTCGGCTTTCACGCATCCTCGCCATGCTTCCGTGGGTCATCGCCCACCCGGGGGCCAAGGTGGACGAAGTCTGTGAACGCTTCGGATACACCAGAGCGCAGCTGGCCGAGGATCTCGCCATCGTGTTCGTGTGTGGCCTGCCCGGGTATGGCCCCGGCGACCTGATGGTGGCCGAGATCGACGATGACGAAGTCTTCGTCGACACCGCCGACTATTTCGCCAACGCCCCTCGCCTGGCTCCCGCCGAGGCACTGGCGTTGCTCGCATCCGGAATCGCTGTCGTCGGCTCGGGCCAGGCCAGTGCCTCCCTCGCGTCGGCGGTTGAGAAGCTGAGCCGGGCCCTCCTGCCGGAAGGAGCCGGCGTCATCGACGTCGACCTCGCCGGCGAACCCGAGTTGGTTGCGATCCTGCGAGAGGCGGCGGCAACGAACTCGGTAGTCGATATCACGTACACGTCGTTGAGCCGCGACCAGACCACGGTGCGCGAGGTCGAGCCGTGGTCCGTGTTCTCGTCGATGGGGAACTGGTATCTCTCCGGTCATTGCCGGATGGCCGGCGCCGAGCGGAGCTTTCGGGTCGACCGGATTCGAAGGGCCGAAAACACCGGTGCTCATTTCGAGCCGCCGAAGGCATTGCCGCCTCGTGCGATCCGCTACACGCCGTCGGTGGAAGACGTCCGATGTCGGATCGCACTCTCCCCGGCGGCGACGTGGGTTCTCGACTATTACCCGGTCGACATCGTGTCCGAAAGGCCCGAAAAAACCGTGGTCGACTTCAGCTCTGGCGACCCTCTGGTGGCGGCTCGTTTGCTTCTCCGCCTGGGGCCCCAGGGCCGCCTGATCGACGGCCCCGAAGTGGCCGAAGCGCTCACGTCCTTGCGAGCGCGAATTCTGAGCGTCTACAGGGACTAATCACGTTGGGTCAATCGGCCTGGCCTTCTCAAGTTTGACCTGGGCTCCGCCGATACCTGCACCAAGAAGGTTGAAAGGCGGAGACGACCAGAAATGACCACCATCAAGACAACGTGCAGCTGGTGCGGGGATGTTCAGTTGACTCCCGCCGACCTGGCTCTCGAGTTAACGCCCAGCCAGGATGAGGGGAACTACCGGTTCGTTTGCCCCACGTGTGCGACGGTCCAGCGTCGACCGGCCAACGCCCGGGTGGTCAGTGTTCTTCTCGCCACCGGAGTCAATTACGAAGTCATCAATCCGGATCCCATCACCGAAGACGAGATAGCCGCCTTCGCTGCAGCAATTGCCGCCGAGCCCGATCCTTTCAGATTGCTCGCCGGCTAAGAAGCGCCCCGCCGGGAGTAGGTCAGGCCGTTCCGAGCCAGCCTTAACCCGCCGGGGTGCTTTCGCGTCCAGACCTACCATGGGCGCATGGTTCAAGGCGGCGAATGGATTGTCATCGTCCTGGTGGCCCTCGTGGTCTTCGGGCCCGAACGCCTGCCGGAGTTGTCACGCAAGCTCGGAGGCTGGGCTCGTGAGCTGCGGACCGCCGCAAAGGAGATGCGGGAAGGGCTCGAGGCCGAGGTCTCAGAGGTTCAGAAGGCCAAGGCCGAGCTGACCGATCCGGTCAGGGAGGTTCGTCAGGCAGTTCGCGATACAGCCCGACTGGCCGCCGAGACCAATCCGACCAGGCTCGAGTGGAAGGGTCCTAAGCCGCTGAGCGGCCCGACCCCCGACCAGGCTTTGGCCGACCTTGACCGCATCGAATCGGGAGAGCCTCCGGTTGACGAGCTGGTGGCCGCCGAACCGGCGACGGCAGTCGACGAGCCACCCGATTCGGGCCCGCCCGAGCAGGGAGCCGAGCCGGCAGCCGATCAGTCCAAAGACTCGAGCGAAGAACCCACTTGAGCGAAGACAAACCCCAGCCCATCCTGGCGCATCTCGACGAACTTCGGAAGCGGATCATTCGCATGGCCATGGCTCTCGCTGTCACTTCGATCGTCGGGCTGATCTTTGCCAACCCCCTTACCAATATTCTTGAGGAGCCCTATCGCCAGGCCGCGCCCGGCAACACTTTCCAGGCTTTGGAGGCGGGCGAGGAGTTCGGTGTCCTCATGCGGGTCGCCTTCTTCGGTGGCGTGATCCTGGCTAGCCCGGTGATCCTCTATCAGATCTGGGCCTTCATCAGCCCGGCTTTGAAGAAGAACGAGCGGAAATGGGTGGTCCCTCTGGTAACGGCCTTCGTGTTGCTCTTCGTCGGCGGGGTCTCGTTCGGGTATTGGCTGCTGCCAAGGGCGCTCGAGGTCTTGCTCGGGATCTTCCCCGATGTCGAGAACAACCTGCGCATCGGCCCCTACTACTCGTTCGTCCTGCGGCTTCTCCTGGCGTTCGGCGTTGTGTTTCAGTTCCCGGTGTTTCTCTATGCCACTGTCGCGGTCGGAGCGGTCAACAGCCGGCAGTTGGCGAGCGGACGTCGCTGGGCGGTACTGGTCATCACCATCGCAGCCGCCGCCATCACCCCAACCGGCGACCCGATCACGCTGGCGGCCATGGCCGTGCCGCTCTACCTCCTCTACGAAGCGACCATCTGGGTGATCAAATTGACCCTGCATCGCTGATGTCGGCCGGCTGGGTCCAGGAGCGGCAGGCCGGGCTCGACGAGTTCTTCGAAGGACTGGCGTTCAAGCCCGACGAGTTTCAACAGGATGCGATCGAAGCCGTCGCCCGCGGCCACAGCGTCGTAGTCACGGCTCCGACCGGGGCGGGCAAGACGCTGGTTGCCGAGGGGGCGGTCCACCTGGCGGTGCGGGAGAATCGGCGGGCCTTCTACACAACACCGATCAAGGCTCTGAGCAATCAGAAGTTCGGTGACTTCGTCGCGACCTACGGGTCGGACCAGGTTGGCCTGCTCACCGGAGACAATGTCATCAACGGTGACGCCCCGGTGGTCGTGATGACCACCGAAGTACTAAGGAACATGATCTATGCCGGTTCCTCAGCGCTCGACCGGGTAGGGGTGGTGGTGCTCGACGAGGTTCATTACCTGCAGGATCGTTTTCGAGGGGCGGTCTGGGAAGAGGTGATCATCCATGCTCCCCGGCGAATCCAACTGGTCGCCCTTTCGGCCACGATCGCCAACGCCGAGGAGTTCTCCTCCTGGGTCCGTGAGCGGAGGGGGCCGACCGAGCTCGTGCTCTCGACCCACCGTCCGGTGCCACTCGAGCCCCGCTACATGTTCCGCGATCGAGTTTCCGACACGGTCAGGATTATGCCCACTTTCAGCAGCCGTGACGGGCGACTGCGACCCAACCCCAAGCTGGAACATCTGCTCAGCCTCGAGAAGGGCCGGCGAAACCGGTTTGCCACCCCCGGGCGGGTGGAGACGATCGAACATCTGGCAGCCGAAGGCATGCTGCCGGCCATCTACTTCATCTTCTCGCGGGCCGGATGCGACGCCGCCGCCCTACGAATGCTGGAGTCGGGGGTCCGTCTCAACACCCCCGACGAGCGGGAGACAATCAGGTCGTTCGCCGAGGAGCGGACCGCCCATCTGTCGGAAGGCGACCTGAGAGTGCTCGACTATCCCCGTTGGTCGTCGCAACTGGAGGCCGGTGCGGCGCCCCACCACGCCGGCCTGGTGCCCGCGTTCAAGGAAACCGTGGAGCAGCTCTTCGCCATGGGACTTCTCAAGGTGGTCTTCGCCACCGAGACGCTCGCCCTCGGAATCAATATGCCGGCCCGGACGGTGGTGCTCGAAAGCCTCAGCAAATGGACCGGCGAGGGTCACGAAATCATGCAACCCGGCGACTACACCCAATTGACGGGGCGGGCCGGGCGGCGCGGCATCGACGACGTCGGCTACGGGGTTGTGCTCCACACCCCGTTTGTCCCGTTTTCGCAGGTGACCCAGGTCGCGGCGGCGGGCAGCCACCCACTGCGGTCAAGCTTCCGACCGACCTACAACATGGCGGTGAACCTGGCGGCCAACTACTCGAAGGAAAGGGCCATCGAGTTGCTATCGGCTTCGTTTGGCCAGTATCAGCGACAGGAGGATCGCAGCGCTGCGATCGCACAACTTGCCCAGTTGGAGGAGCGTCTCCGAGCGGAAGAGGAGAAGGCGACGTGTGAGCTGGGCTCGGTGGCTGAGTTCATGGAGTTGACGAAATTGGTCGAGACTCCCTCGCGTAGCAACCTGATCGGGACGCTTCATCCGGGCGATGTTGTCGACATTCCCGGGGGCCCTCGTCAGGGCCGGTACCTGATCCTGAGAAGGATCCGTCGGGAGGGGGGAGGCATGAAGCTGCTCGCATTGAGCACTTCGGGACGGGTCATCCCGATCGGCCCCAAGGACCTGCCACCTCAGAGCGCCAAGGCCGCCAGTCTCGAGCTGCCCAAGCCTTTTGCTCCCCGCGATCGTCGCTTCCAGCAAGACGCACTCCGGCTCATGCGTCGGTTGCCGGCACCCAATCGGGCCGCCAAGAGTGCCGCCGACCGCAGCAAAGTCGTTGCAGCTCCCCCCATCAAGCACCCGGTGGCCAGGTGTCCGGACCTGGAGAGCCACTTGCGATCCGCCCGCCGCGCGCAGCGAACCCGTAAACAAATCGATCAGCTCACTGCCGACCTGCGCCAGTCCGGGGTGGGACTGGTCGAAGACTTCCAATCCATCATTGAGATGCTCGAGGATTTCGGCTACCTCTCGGGATGGAAGCTCACCGAACGCGGAAACCGGCTTCGGTTCATCTACAACGAACTCGACCTCCTGCTGGCCGAGGCCCTCGAGCGGGGCTTTTTCTGGAATTTGAGCGTTCCCGAACTCGTTGCCCTGGCGTCGGGGTTCGTCTACGAACCGCGCACGGACGAACGCCTCGTTCCGGTGTGGCCCACTGCGGTCCTGGCCGACCACTGGGCAGACCTGGAGACGTTGTGGGAAGAGCTGGTTGTCCGGGAGAGAGCAGCGCGATTGCCGCCCACCCGCCGTCCCGACCCTGGTTTCGCGGTGCTGGCCTACGAG
>JANMST010000193.1:0-1740 GCA_031389635.1 Acidimicrobiia bacterium
ACCAGGTGGGACTCCCCGGTCCGGGTCGGTACCGAGACGTTGTTCGCCTCATCAGGAACTATTAGTTCCTGCCCGACTCTTATGAGGTTTGGATTGCTCAGTCGGTTGGCGCCGGCAAGGGCCCGGGCGGTGGTTCCGTTGGCGGCGGCGATATCGGATAGGGTGTCACCCTCCTTGACCACGTAGTTGGCCGATGCGGCTGCAATGAAGAGTGCCAAGGCTGCACCGGCCGTTATGGCCCTGGTGTGTGAACGCGCGGACATAGACCTCCTGAGGCCCCTCCGTCCGCTCCGAGGGACAATATAGCTACAGACTCGGTTCTGATCGGGCTTCCCTTTATCTGCCCTGCTAGGAAGTAATCGGTCCCATCTTCCGTTAACCTACGACGCCACGTCGTAGAAGCATGGGAATCGGATCGTGAGTCAGCCAGGTGCCTGAGTCAAGACATCGTCGTGGGGGTCGATCTCGCCCCCGGCGGCCGTCCCCGTCCATGAACGCCCCGCGCAAGAGGCCTAGCGAGCGGCGGGCCGAAGGAAGCCTGCCGGTGGCCGGGAAGGTATCGGCGAGTTGGGACAAGAGGCGAACCTTGGGTTGGGCCTTAATCGGGCTCGGCTCGGTTGTGTTCGTTCAACACCTCTTTTCGCATATGGGATTCTTTGTCGTCTTCTCGGGCGGGACCGACGATCTCTTGATCGGTTACCCCACGGCGGGGCTGATGGCGCTGGCCGGGGCGTTCATGGTTGGTGGGGCCGAGAAGGGCCTGCACCGTTGATTCCCGTCCAACGGCTCTTGCAATGGCCACTGGGTGTGCGCATGCCCCGCGCTGCTCGTCGGTTTGGTGATCCGTATACGACTTGGTGTCGTAGGTCTGGCACAACTGGAAGGCTTTCAAAGACGATGGCTATGGACGATGTGTGTGCAGAGTGTGGCTCGCAGCTTGGTGCCGGACCGTACTGCGGAGCGTGTGGGGTCTGGAACGGCGCAGATGAGGAGCAGCCGGTCCGGTCGGCGACGATTGCGTGTCCGGTCTGCTGGTATCCGAACCCGGCTTCCAACCTTCATTGCGAGGAGTGCGGGGTTCGGCTTTCAAGAGCGCTGGCCGCCTCGCCCCGGACGGTCCGTTCATACGGCCCCCGGCGGGTCACGGCTGCTGCCTCGGCAACGTTGTTGGTGTTGATGTTGGTGCTGGTGGTTCGGGCCCTCACCGGTGCCGGTCAAGCGGATCCAGGGGGTTCTGCCACCACCTCCACCGCGCCGGGAGAGGAGCCAGTTCCTTCCGGTCTAGGGACGATTACTCCGTCCCGGGTCACTGCTTCTTCCAGCATCAACGACGCTTTCGGGCCCGACAACCTCGCTGATGGTGACCCAACGACCTACTGGAACGACGCTTCGCTACAGGGCGTGGGGGCCGAGCTGGTGTTCGAGTTCGCCGAACCTGTGCTAATCGAGCAGATCATCATCGAAGGCGCCGCCGACCTTTCGGCGTTTCGGCGAAACTACCGGATTCGGGGCTACGAAATCCTTGTCGAGGGTGCCACCGCTCCGATTGGCGGGGAGCTGGTGAACAACCCGGATCCTCAGACCATCTCCTTCACAGCCATTGCGACCAGTCGGCTGACTATCCGGGTTACCTCGCCCGACGTCTCGAACGAGAATTGCCGGGCGCAATGTGTCTTTTTGTTCAGGGCGGCGCTGGAGACATCAATCCCTATCTCGATAAGCAGCCGGTCGCTCAGGATG
>JANMST010000512.1:0-4280 GCA_031389635.1 Acidimicrobiia bacterium
CACCTCGACCGCCTCCTAGTAAGGGTGTTTCGAGAGCCGGGGCCGAACTTACATCGCCATCGCTTCGTAGATCCGGACGCTGGTTTCGATCGGGCAGTTCTCGAGCAGCTTCTCGGCCGCTTCCATGCTCTCGGCGTTGACGATCGTGTAGCCGGAGGCAGCGTCGGCAGCCATCGCCAGGTCCTGGCGGCCGGTGCGGGTGACTTCCCTTCCCGGTCCGAAGGGGTTGCCGCTATCGACGATGCTCCCACCGATCTCGCCGAACCAGTTCATCCAGGCGTCTTTGTTCTCGCGGGTCGGCTCCGTGAAGCCGTGGTAGATGAACATGAACTTCTTCATGGCCCCTCCTTGTCGGGGTGTTCGCTGCCCAGGTATTGGGCATAGTTCTTCAGAGTTTCCTTCTCGCTCCCCCAGTAGGGGTTAAACCCACCGAGCCAATCCTGCATCCCCCGCAGCGGGACCCGGTTGAGGGCGAGGAAGTTGGTGCGTCCGACCTTCTTGCGGATCACCATCTCGGCGCTCTCGAGAACCCGGACGTGTTTGTGGATGGCAGGAAGCGAGAGACTCTGCATTGCGGCTAGCTGGCTGATCGAGCGGGGTTGAAGACCCAAAGCGGAGACGATCGCTCGCCGGTGGGAGTTGGCGAGAGCATCGAAGACCTCGTCGAGTTCTAACTGCTCGGTCATATAGTTAACCAATTAGTTAACTTTAGCCAGAGTGGTCAGTCGGGGGCAACTCGGCCGCCAGCCGGGCTGCCACCGAAGCCCCGAGCGATTCACCCAGATAGATCACGGCGCCGGAGGCGGCCACCTCCGCCAGCGCTCTGGCTGCGGCGGCGGCATCCAATGCCAGCCCCGCTTCAGATGGCGACCCCTCGTTTCCACCATAACCCGGTAGTCGAAGAGGAGCACCTCATAACCGCGGTCGACCAGTGCCTTGGCCAGGGGGGCGCGGCAGGCTCGGTTGCCGGCATTCCCGTTGAGAACCAACACCGCCGCCTTGGGCGCGGGAGGGGCCAGAAACCATCCGGTCAGGGTTCCCCATCGCCGGTGCTGATTTGGACGATCCGGGCGCCGGTGGCCGGCCCACCAAACAACCGCTCAACGGCGGGCGGGAGACGCGGCCAACTCATATGATCGGCAGGTGAGTTCCCTGTCCGACCGATCGAGAGACCTGATCCGAATCGTGGGCATCGCCTATCTCCTGACAGGGGTTCCCTGGTTCGTGGCGCCTGCCTTCTCATCCGAGCGGTTTCCGTGGACGGTGACTCCGTTCATGGCGATGACAATCGGTGCCTGGTGCCTCGGCAACGCCTGGGTGGCCTGGTACGCCACCAGGGTCTGGCGATGGGGTTTGGTTCGGGCGGTCCTCGTCTACTTGTGGACGTTCGGCCTTCTCGAGTCGCTGGTGCTGTTGTGGTTCTTCGACCGGCTCCGCTTCGATACCTGGATGACCTGGCCATATCTGGCCGCCCTGGGCCTAACCGTCGTCTCGGCCGCGCTCGGCCTGGCCGACTGGGCGCGACTTCGTCCCTCCCCCGACGTCGACGGACCGCCGGTACCGGCGTGGTGGAGACCGGGGGTGGTTGTGTTGGTGACCTTCGTCGGATTCCTGACCGTGGTAGCCGCGGCTTCGAACGGCGCCCCCGATCAGAGGGTCTTCCCCGAGCCCTTGACCCCCTTCACTCTCCGGGCCTTCGGCGCCTTCTACCTGTCGTTGGGGGTCGGTGCTTTGTGGTTGGCCCCCGCTCGAACTGTCGGCCCCTTCCTCGCCTACGGGACGGCGGGGCTAGGTTTGGTGACGCCTATCACCGCCGCCATCGTTCCGTTTGCCGGTGTGTTCGCAATCAACGACCAGCCCCTCCAGATCGTCTACATCGGCGCCTACGTAGTTGTGCTGATTGTCACGGCGGCCACCGTGTATGCACACCGACGAGAGGTAGGAACCTAACCCTCGGCAGCGCGATCAGGGGCCGGGCTCATTGGCTTGGCGACCTGCTTCGTCGACCGTGAGATCGGCCACCGACGACCAGGACTTTCCGAACTCCCACCAGCCCCTGACCCAGGGTTTGGCCCCCTATCTGGGTGATCGACGTTCGTGGGGTGCGGGGGTTTGACCGGCCCGGAGTCCAATGACCAGAGCATGTGGCGGTCGACCCCGACACCGAGATCATCACCGACACGGAGGTCACCGCAGGCAACGCCGGTGACGCCGGCGTCGCCGAAGACCTCATCGACGATCTGGTGGACGACACCGAGGAGACCACCGGCGGGACCACCCTTTGCGGCCCCGACGGTGACGGCGAAACCGACCGTCGCACCGTGTATGGAGACGCCGCCTACGGCACCGGAGAGCCTTGGATCATCTCGCCGCGGCCGACGTCGCCTCCCGCTGTAAGACCCAGCCGCCCACCGCTCCCGGCGGCCTGTTCCCCAAGCACCGTTTCGACATCGACCTCGAAGCCGACACCGTCACCTGCCCGGGCCGGGGTCACCGTCACCATCCGCCGGCGCCCCGACGGAGGCGGGATGGCCACCTTCGCTTGGCACTGTTCGCACTGCGTTGCAACACCGTAGACTATTTCGCATGCTAAATGTATACTGGCTGAGTGAGCACCACCACGATCCGGGTTGACACCGAAACCCACGCTCAGCTAGTCGAGCTGAGCGAATCGACAGGGAAATCACTGATAGCCACCGTTCGCGATGCCGCCGAAGCGCTTCATCGTCAGAGATTCGGAGTCAAAGTTGCAGGTGAACTTGCCAAGCTGCGGTCGGATCCCGTGGCGTGGTCGAGCTATCTGGCCGAGGCCGAGACGACGCTTGTGACCGATGGCCTCGATTAACGATCTTTGGCTTACAGACTTCGGCGAGCCGTATCCGGGAGAACCAGCAAGGCGACGTCCCGCCGTCGTGATTGGGCCCCCGGATACCTTCGGGCCCGGGTTTCCATTTGCAATCGTGCTTCCGCTGACGACGGTACATCATGGCCTATCTCTGCATGTTGAGGTGGAAGCCAGCGCTGATACCGGGCTCGCCGAGACCAGCTATGTCCAATGCGAGCTAATCCGCTCGGTCAATCGCAACCGTCTTCTCCGACATCTGGGTGTAATCGATTCTGCAATCGGCATCCAGGTCACAACGGTGGTCAAAGCCCTCCTGAATCATTAACGACCGGTCGAGTCTTCGTCACTGCCATCTGCCAGATTGTGAGGGTGGCAACGATCTACCCCGATCTGGTGAAAGAGGGAACCTCCCCGGCCGAACGCAAGCTGCACGCCGCCCTCCAGGGTTTGTCCGACGAATGGACCGTCTTCCACTCGGTGGCCTGGCAGGCCAACCGCAACGGCAAGCCTTCCGACGGCGAAGCCGACTTCGTGCTGGTCCATGCCCGACACGGCCTCATCATGATCGAGGTCAAGGGAGGCGGTGTCCGCCTCGAAGGCGGTCGCTGGTTCAGCCTCAACCCCGAGGGTCGGCATCCGATCAAGAACCCCTTCGAGCAGGCCGTCGCTTCCAAGCATTCGCTGGTGGAGTATCTGCGTGGCGCCGGCCTCCCCTATATGGATGCCGGCCACGCCGTCGCCTTTCCGGACATCACCAAGTCCGGCGGCTTCGGGCCCAGCGCCCCGCCCGAATTGATCCTCGATCGCTCCGACCTCAGGGACATCGAAGGCGCCATCGATCGGGTAGTCGCTCACTCCAAACTCGACCGTCGCCTCACTGACGAGCACGTGATGATCATCATCAGGCTGCTCACGCCAACCACGATCGTCCGCGCTCTGTTGCGCGACGAGCTCGATGAGATCGATGCCCGCCTCATCCATCTGACCGAGCAGCAATTTCGAGTCCTCGATCTCCTCCGCCGACAGAGGCGTGCTCTGATCGTCGGTGGGGCAGGAACGGGCAAGAGCGTTCTCGCAGTGGAGCGGGCCCGGCGGCTGGCGGCGGAGGGATTCACGGTTCTCCTCACCTGTTTCAACCGGCCTCTCGCCAAGCACCTCGGCAAGGAGTTCGAAGGCAATCCGCAGGTGAAGGTCTACAGCTTCCACTCGCTGGTCAATTGGCAGGTGAAGACAGCCGGAATGGAGACTCCGGCCAATCCCGAGCAGGACTGGTGGGAAAAGGAGTCGGCCGAACGACTGGTGGAGGCAGCCGAGAAGAACGAGCTGCACTTCGACGCCCTGGTGGTCGACGAGGGCCAGGACTTCCCCCCGCAATGGTTCACGGCGTTGCAGATGCTCCTCACCGACCCCGACAACGGTCCCTTCTATGTGTTCG
>JANMST010000284.1:0-1771 GCA_031389635.1 Acidimicrobiia bacterium
GAGCTCGGCGGGCCTGGCCAAGGTCCCCGAAGGCGTCATGCAGTTGGCGTCGGACCCGGAGAACCGTGTCGACATCGAGCCGATCGGTCACGGCTGCCGCCCGGGGAACTGGTAGGCCGGCGAGGAGGCGCTGTTCGAGACTGTGGCGGTTGTCGGCGCGGCCGAAGACGATGTCGAGCAGGGTCTCGACCGGGAGGCCTTCATCCAAAGCGTCGGGGGTGGCGAGGCGGTGCTCATCTGCGGCGGGTGAAGGTATGAACCAGAACGCCAAGGGAACGTCGAAGGCCCGGGAGAGGGCGATCAGCTCGTCGGCGTTGAACTCTTTGACTCGTCTCCCATCGATCGACCGTTCCGCGGCCGACAGGCTTGCCACCGACCACCTTGCACCGAGGAACGGGATGAGAAGTTCGACGGTTTGTTCCTGGGTCAAACCTTGCTGTTTGCGGATCCGGGCCAGGTTGTAGGCCACCAACTGGTTAGGAGTGAACAGAGTGGACATATGCAGATTCTCTTCCATCAACGTAGATCAACGTAGAACGTCAATAGTCTGTACTCATGTTGAAGGATCGAAGCATAGCCGCTACCATTACCGCTGTTAACGATGTGACAGGACGAAATGAAAAGTGACGCATCGACACCTCCCAACTTCCTCACAGTCGAAGAAGCCGCCCAGGTCCTCCGGATCGGCCGGGGCGCCGCCTACACCCTCGCCCGGCAATGGCGCCAAACCGGCGGACAGGAAGGCCTCCCCGTTATCACCCTGGGGAAAACCCTGCGGGTGCCCAGAGCCGCCCTAGAAAAGCTCTGCGGAGGACCCCTCGCCGTCCCCGACCGGGGCCCCGAACCCAAAGCAGGCACCGTTGCTCGTCAGCCTCGAGTTCGCCGGCCCCGCCTCCAACAAGACGGCCTCCCCCTCAAACCCTGACCGTCAAGCGCCGTGGCAACGTTTGTACTTCAACCCTGACCCACACGGGCACAGATCGTTTCGACCGACCCTCGGCACCACCCCCGCCGGCGCCAGCGGTAGTTGACGTGGCTTCGGCTCCACACCAACCTCCCCAGCCCGATGCACACGTGGGGAGTTCCGCCTCTCACGCTGCTCGAGGTCGCGCTCCCGCTCGTCGAGAACTGCTTCCCGCTCGTTCAACCCCCGGGCCCGATCCCCCAACAACTCGGCCTCACGCTCCAAGTCCTCGTGGACCACCGAAGCCAGCTCCCGGTGGAGAAGGATCGCCAAGGCCCGACCCATCGGAATCCCGACCGCCTCGCAGTAGCGGCGCCAGGTCGACCACACCGCCTCCGACACCGGAACCTTGACCAGCTGCACCCCCTCGTCATGATCCATCTGGGAGAGGATCCGCTTATCGATCTTGGCAAGAGTCTGTCGGTTCAACGTCATCTCGAACTACCGGCGTTTATTGACCACACAGTTGCATCAAATCGATGCGGAGTATACGGGTTTACCGCAACCGTTCAGGTTGCAACTGTGTAGTCATGTGACGCCGTCCAACGCGGAGCCGGTCACCCGATCCGTCAGCGGGAGAGGCCTGGGTGCGCAGATTGCCGGTTACTGCTCAACCTTCCGGAGGATTTGCGGCTGGCCGACCGACGATAGGTGTGGTTCTAACTCAGACAGGGTTGGGCCTTGGCTGGTTGGCCAGACGACCGCCTGCCGCGGCGGCAGCATGACGAAGGGTGCCTCGCCCGATGCGGAAACTCCTCGATTCCTAGCCAAGCCTGGCGGGGCCACGCGCGTTGTTGGGGCTAAGGG
>JANMST010000313.1:0-11794 GCA_031389635.1 Acidimicrobiia bacterium
CGCTCGTGATCAGATTCGCACCTGGCATAGAGAAGCACAGGAGGCGCGGCGGCTTCGCCCGATGCCGGAAATGGATTCGCATCCGAGACGACGTCTGATAGCGGTGGGCCTTGGGCGGGTGCTCGCCGGCGTGAGAGGCACGGTCAGTCATCGCCCAGCAGCCCGCGCCGGGATGGGAACAGGTCGCGGGCAGCCCGAATCACAGAACAGGAGAAGAGATGCGACGCAAATTAGATGAGCTTCCAGTGGAAGTGGAGTTGGGTGATCTCTGTACCCGTTATGCAGAGTGGGGCGAGATGGCCGTCCGATACGCCCGGGTTCCTAGCGGCACCGACTTTTCGCCGGTGCTCGCGGGGTTGCCCGATGACCGGTGTCCCAGTCCGCACTGGGGGGTGGTCCTGGAAGGCTCCATCCACCTACTTCATGCCGATGGCACCGAGGAAACCACGCGGGCCGGTGAGCTGTACCACTGGCCGGCGGGTCACACCGCCTGGACGGACGAGGCGACGGCCTTCATTGAGATCGGCCCGGTGCCTCAGATGCGGCAGTTCGGTGAGCACGCGAAGCGGAAATTGGTTGGCTAGCTTCCGAGCATGGGCATTGGGATGTACCGCTGCACCGTTCTCGATGTAGACGACCTGACGATTGGCTATCGGTTCTGGTCCGAAGTCACTGGACTGGAGGTGATCGGCTCCGGGGATGGGTGGCATGGACGCTTCGGCTATTTGGGCAGAAAGGATCCCTGGAAGCACGAGTTCATCCTTCATGTGGTCGATACGCCTAAGGCCGAGGTCGCCAATCGGGTACACATCGATCTCACTCCAACCGAGGGGATCGATCGGGCGATCGAGCGCATCGTTGGGCTGGGCGGTTCGATTAAGAAACCGCCCAGCCTCTACCCACGACCCGGTTCGCGCGGGGACGAACCGCCGGTTATCGACTGGGCCGTGATGCAAGATCCTTTCGGCAACGAATTCTGTTTGGTAAGTGATCTGACCCAGGCGGAGATCGACGCAGTCCTCGAAGCAACAGTGGCCGGTGCTTCGACCGATCGCGAGTGGAGGCTGGCCGCCGGACGAACCCGTTGAGCGCGTGCCAGGCTGGCGCTCGCCAGGTCGGGAAACTTCACGGGAGGGGCGGCCCGGGTGGTTGTGATGGCTCGCCAATGCCGGCGGAACCCGAGCTGGCTGCAAATTACTTGCGACCTCTCGACGTTTGACCGCTTCCATTCCACTACATCAAAGATGGGACCCTTGCCGAGGATGATCGACAGCGCATAACTGAGGGGTCCGTAAAGCGCGAATCCCCGAAAACACTGTGCTTATTGGGTAGCGCAGCGCAAAGCCGTCTTTGATTAAAAGTCTCCTGCTCGGCCGATTGAGCTACAGGCCCCCGGTTCGGTTGGAAACGCTGTTGGAAACACGGCGAAGCCCGACTTGTTCCCGCCAGTCACGACAGGTTAGGAGAGGGAGGGGTACACAGGCGACGCACGGCTTCGTCTCGGGCTCTATTCGCCTTCTTGCCGGCGAGTTCAGCCCATCACCGTGGTGATGATTCTGCGATTGGGGCAGTGGCCGGGGATCGGAATTCGAGTCCAGCGGTGCCCCGCGCCTCTCCTACTCCTTGAATTCGGCATGTTCCGATTAGCGTCTGTTGGATGCCCAGGCCGAGGTCGCTATAGGTGTTCAGCTGCGCGCTGCATTGCACAGCCAAATCCGGGCGACCTATCCGGCGAGCTTTGAGAGTGAAGGTCTGTGGCGATCCTTCGACGCGGATCAACCCGTTGAGGGGGTGAATCACCAGTTGGCGATTGCCTCGGTCCTCGATCCAGAGGTATCCGGCGTTCATGGCAACCCGGCCCGAGTTCCAGACCCTCGTGTTGGCGAGGAGTGCTTCGACAGCGATGTCGCTTCCCTCGAATTGATTGGCGGAGATCCAACACCACCGGTCGGGTAGTCGCCTACCCCAGTAATGGCTCACTAGCCCGGGAACGTCTACACACGGGAATGTGCGATCGGCGACTCTGACTTGACCTGAGAACTTTGCTCGGGGGCGACTAGCGATCTCCATGTCGAAGGGATGCAGCCATCGGATCGGTGGCACAGCCGGTTCGATGAGACGGTCGCCGAGTTCTTGCTCGAGGTCCCACTCGATATCGGCCACGCGGCCGGTCGAACCCTGCGGACCAAACGTGGATTCCGCGATGTCCACCCTTTCACCCTTTACCAGCCAAGAAGTTGACGTCAGTCTCTCCACTCGGCCCAGCCCATCCACCCACAGAGAAACCCGCAATTCCGCGGTATTGAGACCGCGGCGGATGATCAAGTCCACCAGAAAGGCCAAGGAGCCAGTGTTGAGCTTGAAGAACCAATATTCGAGGGGGCTGCCGCGAACCGCCAGGTCGCTCATCGGCAAGACGATACGTCCGTGACGTCGACGCTGGTGAAAAAACTGAACGCCTTTTGAGTGGCCGTGGACAGCCCGCGGCTCCGGGGTGTCGACTATCCAGTAACGATGCCGGACCGTCCGTCCCCCCGCCGCACCTCTCGCAGCCACAGGCTGGCATGCACGGGGCGGAGGGTGTCGCGCGCGAAGTCGAGCAGGTCCGCCCGCACCGAGTTGAGGTCGACGTCGTCTCGCAGGCGGGCGCTGAAGGCTTCGAGCGTGCGGGCAGTGTTGTAGTGGGAGCGGTAGAAGCGGCGGTCGACGGCATCCTGGACTCGACGGCGCAGGGGCTGGAAGAGTGCGACGACGAGCAGGGTCGAACCGGCGACGGCCAACTCGCTGCTAGAAGTGAACGGACGGAGCACAGCCTGGATGAGCATGACGGCAAGGACGTAGGTGGCGATGAGCGTGGCGCTGACAATTCCGTACACGACGGTCCGGCGCACGACGATGTCGATGTCCCATAAGTGGGACCGGAGGATCGCCATCGTGAACGCCGTACCGAAGCAAGCAACCGAAACCAGCAACACCGGGAGCGCCACCTCGGGTCGCAACAGGGCTGGAAGGTCCGCGTCCGCCAGGAAGCGGGCCGGGAGCACATACTGGACACCTACAAAGAGCGCCCAGTTGCTGGCCAGCAGCCACTTGGTCTGCTGACGCTGGATCGGTCCGGCCACTTTCCAGCGGTGGATCTGAGCAGTGAGGCCAGCAGTGCTCAAGGTCAGCCAGACCACCAGCCTTAAGGCCGGGAGCGTGAGCAGCCCCGAGCCGCCTGCCACCAGGATGGCGCTCGCGGCCCAGAAGATGGGCCAAATGAAAGCGAGGATCGCCGAGCGTCGAGGCACGAAGCGTCCGTCCGGGAAGAATAAGAGGAAGGGGATCGGCATCGCCGCCCCGAGCCACTGCGCCGATACGACCGCTCCGGTCCACCGGGGATCCGCAGCCATCAATGCCTCGGAAGCGGGAAAGAGGAAGACGAGGAGTAGGAGGCCACCGATCGATGTGTAGAGCGCGACCCAGTCATCGGACCGGCGCGAGGCCATCAGCAACGTGTTCGTCACGTACAGGATGAGGACCAGCACCTCGAGTGTGAAGAGCGCGAGGCCGTACGAACCACCGGCAGGCTGAAGGATGCTTCCGACGCCGGCGTCCGAAGTTGTGAGCTCGGTGAAGCGGGAAGGCATCGAGGCGAACAGCAGACCTAGCGTCAATGGGTAAAGCACGAGCCACGCAAGGCGGGCTACGAGGAGTCGGCGGGTTCCGGCCGCTCCGGGTTGGAGCCAGCCTTTCATAGCCCTGGTTCGTGCATCCACACGGCCTTGAAGTGATACATCTCCATAGACCATCCTGAACTCGATTCCGACCAGCATGGCCGCGGTCCGGTACGGGTACGTTACGACGCTCTCAGCCCCTGGGTCTCTCTGACATGACCCATTGCCTCAATTGGCTGCAGGCGGTCGCCCCGCTCTCGGGGGACCGCACCAGCGTGGGCTATCCGGTGATGGGTTGGGCTGCCGCTGTGGCCGGCGCCATGCCAGCTGTAATGGGTGAAAGCTTGAAGCCTTTGACAACCAGCCACACGCCCAGCGAGAACTCCCATCCCGCGATCAGGAGTACGGCGATCCCCGACAGAACGTTCACTCGTCCCCATAGGCCGAACATCGTGCCGATGTCGGCAGCGATGAGCACGGGCGCTCCAATGAGTCCCAGCAGGGGAAGAACCCGGGGTACCAGGCGCGACCGGTACAGCAGGGAGCCCAGCAACAGGGCGTTCACGGCCGGAATCATCCCTTGTCCGAAGAGAGTGGTCCAGTCATACAGGGCGACCAGCGCCTGGCCGGTGACCAACCCATCTGCTCCGATTCCGGCTTGCCGCAAGGTCACGATCGTCAGGAGGCTGGCGACGCCGGCGAAGATGGCGGCGGCTTCCAGGACCCGGGCGCCGACGAAGCCCATCGCCGCCCCTCCGTTCTGCCGCTTGACCACCGGGTAAAGCGCGACGGCGGTGCCGATGCAGGCGAGGGCCACGACCAGCTCCAGGACGCCGCCGAGGATGACAGCAGTGTCCGGGCCAGAGCCGAGGATGTAGTCCGGCTCGTGCACCGCACCGTAGAGAGCAAGGGTCGGGATCGAGACAAAGGTGAGTAGGTAGAGCGCGCCCGCGACAAGCGCGGTCTTCCTCAATGAGTCCATCGGGACTCGTTTCTTTGCTGTGGTTCGGTCGAGGATCGTCATGTCAGGCCTTTCTCAAATGGTGAAGGCGTACGGCGTACACCTGGACTGGGCAGACCCTAGGTGTACGCTGTACGCATGTCAAGCGGAAGGGTCAGTCCTCACCGGGAACCGGGCAGGGGCGGCACTGCTGAGCGGGCGGAGTCCCGACGTCGTACCCCGCTGAACCGGGATCGCGTGTTGCGTGCCGCGGTGTCGCTCGCTGACGCTGCCGGCATCGAGGCGTTGAGCATGCGCAACCTGGCCCAGGAGCTGGGCGTGGTCCCCATGGCGCTGTACAAGCACGTCGCAAACAAGGAGGAATTGCTCGACGGCATGATCGACGTCGTCGTCGGCGAGATCGAACTAACGGTGCACGGCGCCGGCTGGAAGGACGGGATCCGGCAGCGAATCCTCTTGGCCCGACAAGCGCTGTTGCGCCACCGCTGGGCGTCTCATGTGATCGAGTCGCGCACTAACGCCTCGCCGGTCATCCTGGACTACATGAACTCGCTCATTGGAATGTTTCGGGCCGGTGGCTTTTCCGTCGACCTCACCCACCACGTGATGCACGCCCTCGGGAGCAGGATGTGGGGATTCACCCAGGAGGTGTTTCCCACGCCTCCACCACCGACCGACCCGGACGTTCTGGCGGCGATGTTCAGCCAGCTCGCTGCTCAATACCCGTACATCATCGAGATCGCCTCAGCTAGGTCCCACGACGAAGAATCGGCAGTGGGCCAAGGCTGCGACGACCAGTTCGAGTTCGAGTTCTCCTTGGACGTCCTCCTGGACCGGTTCGAGCAACTCCATCAGCAGGGTTGGAGCTCCACCACCCACCCGTAGCCAATGGCACTCGATGGAGCCGGGAGTGGTCAGGCAGTGCCCCGAGGGCCCGCCTTGGATAAGCCCGGGACGAACGCCACAGTTGATTGTCACCCCCCCGTCGGAGCCGAACGGGCCGAGCCCATCAGAAACTCATCGGTAGGCCCTGGGCATGGCCAAAACGCACGCGAGAAATGCCGAAGCAGTCGGAACGCATGCCACAGCCCTGCGGTGATCTCTCAGGGCCGACGGTCACAGGTCTCGAGTGCTGACCAATGTCCCAAAGGCTTGGAAATCGCCATAGCCAGTGCCGAATGGCCCTAGGGCGCTGGCCCGATAGTCGATACGGTCCATTTGTGGCTCCGCGACTCGGCGGCCTCAGGTTTCTACCCCAACGCAGCCTGATCAATGGAAGGATGTGTGCACGAGGTGTCAACACAACTTAGAGAAAAGGGTTCCGCGGTCCGAAGCGAGTCGAAAACTGTCAACGCAACGGACGGAACCGAAACGAAGCTGGAAGCCCGAGGGATTCTGCAACCGCGGCTCTTTGCCGAACCCCGAGAGCCATCGGGGCGATGGCGAACTGTCGTCTCGGAAGCCGATTACCTCGTGAGGGTCCGAGGCCGCGATGGTGGAGAAAGCTACGCCGGACCTGGCCGAGGCCGGCTAGCGGGAGCGCCGCATCAGCGGAGAGACCGCCGTGTCCACGAGCCCACCGGAGACCGACGAATCACCGATCGCCGGCAAGGCGGCTAATGCGACCTGGCGAAACGACCGTTGGCTTCTCCTGGCAACTCAATCGATAGTTAGGTCAGGGTGCGGTCGTAGCCCTGCTCTTCGTCACCGCTTCGACGAGGGCGTCGACATCGCTTGAGTCGTTGTAGAGGTGGAAACCGACTCTGACATTCGAAGCTCGCAGCGATGCCGAAATCCCGCGTTCGGTTAGAGCGGAGGTATCGGACAATGGCACGGTGACGATCGCAGATCCGGTGGGTTCCATCCCGAGTCGTTTCCGGGCCGAGTCGGCCAGGCTGGTGTTGTGTCGGTGGATGGCCTCGACCCCTTGGCTTGCGATTGTCTCCAATGCCGGCACCGAACCCATCCATGACAGCCAGGCCGGTGACACGTCAAAGCGACGAGCGGAATCGGCGAGCCTTAGCGGTGTGCCGTAGACGGATTTCCACGGGTCGTCGCCGGCATACCAACCCGCCAGAATCGGCGACATCTGCTGGTCGTGGCCCGGCCCCAGCGTCATGAAGGCGGTCCCACGCGGGCACAGGAGCCACTTGTATGCAGAGACGACCATGTAGTCGAAGCGTGAAGCCGCGATCGGCAGCCAACCCGCCGCCTGGGTGGCGTCGACGAGGGTCTTGGCCCCGTGATGAGCGGTCGCGTCCAGTACCGAGTCAACATCGGCCTGACGGCCGTCGGCCGATTGCACGAGGCTGAACGCCACCAGATCGGTGTTCTCGTCGATCGCTGCTGCCAGGTCGTTGAGCGGCGCGGTGCGCAACTTGATGGCACGTCCCTCCTGGACCAGCAAGGGGAACAAGAGCGATGTGAAGTCACCCTCAGGTGCGAGGACGACGCTTCCCTCGGACAATGACGAAGCCACGACGCCGACGAAGACCGATGCCTGGTTCGCCACCGCCACCCCATCCAGATCGGCGTTGACGATTTCGGAGAAAAGTCGCCGGGATCGGACTACGGCCTGGTCGTACTCCGCCATCGTTGCGACGCCTCTGCGCCATCGATCGAGGGACTCGGTCATGACCTCGATCACGGAGGCGGACGCCAACCCGTAGGTGGGCGTATCGAGATAGATCGAGTCGGGACTGAAGTGGGGCAAACGGACTGGCAGCCTCATCGCCGAGCAGCGTAGGTGCTGCCGCTATCGCGCTTGTTGCACGCGGGGGCCCCGGATTCCAAAGACTTCGACCTCGGTCGTTTGGGACCGAGATCGAAGTCAGGCTTACGTGGTTGTGGCGGTCGGAACCTCGACCGTCCGTTGCTGATCAGACGCCGAAGGCCTGCTCGAACGCCGCCTCATACTCGGGGGTGGCGAGGCCGCTGTAGCCACAGCCGTTCACTACACCGTCGGCGGCGGTGATCAGGTATCGCTGGCCCACTTCCAGGGTCGGAGTACCAATCAGGGCCTCGAAGCCAGGCGTGTACTGGATCTCGACGATCTCGGCGTCCCCACCGGTGAACCAGCGGTCCACCTCGATGGTCGCCACCGAGTCGGTGAGCTCGACGACCGTACCGCCGAACGCCGGAGTCATCCCACCAAGGGTGCCGACCTCAAACGGCAAGCACATCGCCGTGATGTCGCCCCCGGGACCGGCCAGGACCAAGGGGTCTCCAGAGGTTCCAGGACCCCTGAGAAGTGCCGCGCCGCCGATAACGACGACGAGGGCTGCTGCTACGGCGCCGACCAGGCGATAACGCCGGGGTTCGACGCGGGGCTTCGAAGTTGTAGTTGTCATGATGTTCTCCATCAGTGCTCGTGCCCGACCGCTTGTGATCGGGTCCACCGGTTCCGAAGGAGGGGTTGGGTTCGACGCCGCCAGCCTGTTTTTCAGGTCGTCGTCAGTCATGACCGTTCCTCCTTACTTCTTTCACGGTGTGAGTGTCCGGAGACGGACTCATTCTTTCGTGCGATCTCAAGATTCTCGCCGAGCTTCTTTTTGGCCCTGTGCAGGCGGATGGAGACGGCGTTCGAGGTGAGTCCGAGCGCGATGCCGATCTCGGCGGGCTCCAGTTGTTCCCAGGCCCACAGGTGGAGGAGTTCCCGGTCGGAGTCACCGAGTCCGGAAAGGGCGGTGTGGAGTTCGGCGTCGAGGGGGTGGTCGGCGTCTCGTACCGGCCGCGGCTCGCCCTCTGCCCGCTGGACCAGGCGAAGGTGACGGCGGCCCGCCCGGCGGTGGTTGGAGACGTGACGTCGAGCGACCCCGTAGGCCCATGGCAATCGGGCGGTGGCCGGCACTTCGTTCAGGCGGCGCCAGAGGGTGAGCATCGTCTCCGAGACGACATCGTCGACTGCATCCGGGTCGACGCGGCGCCGTACATAGCGCTGAATCGGTTCATAGACCTCGGAGGCCAGGGCCTCGAAGCGCTGCCGCGGCGTGCCAGCGTCAGAAGAGCCCCTGTTCATGCCTATTTGACGCCCACGGGGTACCACGAAGTTCCCCAGTCACCTGGCCGGGGGGTGGAGCAAGTGGCTTGATGGATTCAGGTTGTGGCCCGCTCAACGATCGTGGGGAGGCTCAAAGCTGATGATCGGCTGCCTCGGCCTCCGTGGCGAGCGCATCCAGGTCGCCGGCGACCGGCAGGTGGGTCAAGACCTTGAGGCCCTTGACGAGGTCCGGGTACTTTTGCGACTGGTCCGGGCGAACAACCACTCTGATCGGGACGTCTCGGCGTAAAGACTCCTTGTATCGGGCCAGGATTTCCCGATGCTGAACGTCATCCAGATCCAACTCGAACACAATTCCTTGGGCTCCTTCGGCCAGCGCGCAGCCTTCACCGGTAAGGATGGGGCACACGGTCCCTGGGGCCGGTCCAGGACAGACCATCACTCGATGACCCAGCTGTTCGAGAAACTTGCGGTCGGTTGGCCCCGCTCCGGCGGGCATGTCGAAGAGGATGTAGTCCTCCATCTCAGCCTCCTTTATCACAGACTCGCCCGGATCTGCCGTGACCACAAGGGCACAAAGTCCCTGCCGGTCAGTCAGGATTCGAACCGGACTGTGGGCCAGCTCCTACGAGCCGAGGCCAGGGGCGACTCAGTCGTAGTGTCGTTCAGCAGCCTTCGGAAACGAACTCCAAGTCGGCGTCTTCCAGAGCCGTTCGGGCTCGCAGCTCTCCCCAGGTGAGGCTTTGCCAACCGGCTTCGTTGCCCTGCGGTCAAGCAGGTCGGCCACGAGGCGGGCCGACGTGCATTGGTCCAGCTCGTCAAGGCCCTCAACCAGGGCGGGGACCGCGTCAGCGCTGAGGCTGTGCGCCAGATAGACGGTGTCGAGCTCGCGCCCACTCTCGACGTGGTGGTTCAGATTCGTCCGGGCGATGAACGCATCTGGATTGGCCACGTTGGTGACTGCCAGCAGGACGAGCCCGGCCACGATTGACCCGTACGGGAAGCGGTCTCGCTCATTGCGGAGCACCGTCCAGGCCATCCACATCAGGACTGTCGCCACCCACAGCATGAACACGGTGGTGTAGAGGCGTAGCTCGGTCAAACCGAACGTGGCGGTATAGAGGCGCATCCGCTGCAGGGCGCTTGCCAGGATCACACGACGATTTGATTCCGATGGTGCGTCTATGGGAGATGACCTACGGGTCCGGCGGTTCGACGATGATGACGACCGCCGTCAACTGCCTCGACAACGCAATCCCGGGTGACGACGCCGATTCCGAGCTCGATGCAGTTGCCGATGCTTGGGAGGAGACCCCCGAACTTCACCGTTGATTCTACGAGATCTCGCTCATGTGCGTCTATTGGCCGGACGTGGACCGGACCCTGAGCCCGCCGGAACCGTTCCGGGGGGAGGGGATTCCGACCCTGGTGATTGCCGCCGAGGGAGACCCGGCTACTCCGTACTCGCAGGGAGTCTCTGTGTACGAGGAGCTGGATGAGGGGTACCTGCTCAGCGTAAGTGGTTGTTCCCACGTCATGTTCGGTCGGGGCATTTCGTGTATCGATATATCAGTGACCGACTTCATCCTCGAGGGCACTGAGCCACCGTCGTCCACTTGCGGCGGGGACGTGATCGACCCCTACTTTGCCTTGCTCCCCGATTCACCCTTTGGCGACGAATCTGAAGAGCTGGTCATCGGCCTCGACAACGAGCTCTACTACCTGCCCGAGCTCGTGAGCTGGAGTTGGGTTGGCAAGAGGTCTGTCGGCTGCAGTCACGGCGGCAGGGTCGTCTTTACCGCCACCGACGCCGGCGCCTTCTATGTGCTCGATGATTGCGCCCTAACCGACTATCTCGTAGCCAGCGGAAGCGGGGAGTGGGATTTCGACAGGGGCACGACCCACCTCGAGGTCGCAATCGAGCGGCACGAATGCACGTATAACTACACCCAGTATTGGGACACCCTGACGGACACCCTGGAGTTGGACTGTTAGCGGGCCGTCCTCGCCGGCGACTCGGCCCTAGGACTGGGGTATGACCGGGGTCAGCACGTGGGCCGGCCGACTCAGTCCCAGGTGCAAGGTTGTCGTCCCGCCAAAGACGTCTGAGGGCCGGTCGCGAGGGTCATCGTGCAGAAATGGGCCGCATCCCCTCAGCTCGTTCTTGAAGTTCGACAAACGCAGGCCCGTGGTGTCGCCACCCCATTCGTAATCTCGGCCCCGCACGGACAGTGCGACGGTGAAACCCGCCGGCACGACAATCGAGGTGGGCCAAATTTCGACATCGACTTCGTAGACCTGGCCAGGAGTCAACGGCTGCTTCTCATCATGCGTGTGATACGGGCGAAAAGGCCTGGTCAATTCCGCATCGAGCTTGCGGTGGGAAGCACGCAACCACCCCTGGGCGATCGGAGTGTGAGGATCGATTGCCCCCTGGAACGTGACTTCCTCTCCACTGGAGTCGAACACCCGAAAGATCAGAAACAGATCGGCGTCCACGGTTGAGGATGAGATCCACAGTTTCGAGGACAACGGCCCGGTGAACTCATGGGTCTCGGTCAGTGGCGCTGATCTGAAAGTGAGCCCCTCTCCCATGGCCTCGAACGGCACTTGTGATTCCTCACGTGGGGGTTCAGCGCTCAAGGTCAAGTCCGGACGGAGGTACAGCTCGGTCCACCTAGTCTGGGGGATGGGCCAGTCGTTCTCCGAGCGCCCTTCAAATACTTCCCCGGGGTGACGAATCTGGAGATAGACCTTCGGCTGGTCTTCCCAACCGTTGTTCTTTCCTTTCAGGAAGTGGTCGAAGAAGTGGAGTTGGATCTCGCGGCCATAGTCGGTGTAGAAGTGCGTCCAATGCTCGATGCCGTGCGCTTCGAGCCACTTCTTGCTTGAGGCAGCCCGGTAGAAGCCTTCAAAGTTGCCACGTGGATGGAGGCCCTGTCCGCCCCAGTTGGCTGCTGTGAGAATCGGAACGGTGACTTTGTCCCACCGGGGAGAGCGGGCCTGGTGATACTCGTCGTCCAGCGGATGGGCAAAGATGTCGTCACCGAAGTCGGTCCGGTTGGCTGCTAGCTGCTCCGAAGTCAGTGTCTCATCTCCGCAGATCAGCTCGCCTGTATTGGGATTGCGCCCGCCCGATTCGCCGCTCCCATACTGGACGGTCTTCACCTGCATGTC
>JANMST010000319.1:0-9925 GCA_031389635.1 Acidimicrobiia bacterium
ACGGCCGAGGCGATCAAGAAGTCGGTCTGGGAGCGGGTGACCGCCGCTCTCGCGGGGTCCGATGTGGAGTGGGTACAGGTCGACCGAAGCGGTTATCCCCCGGATGAGGTAGTCGAATACGCCAGGAGCATCGAGGCAGACCTGATCGTGGTCGGAAGCCGCGGCTTCGGTGACCTCAAGTCCTTGTTGTTGGGATCGACCAGTCACCGTGTGTCCCATTTGTCCCCATGTGATGTGCTCATCATCAAGACCAAGAGCGAGGTGACATCATGAACAACGGCCGCACCGATGGCTGGGCAGCGATTGCCTAAACTCCCCGTTTTGGCGCGACACATTGGGTCTATGGCACGGTTCGGTCGCGCCAAAACGGGGAACGCGCCGGGTTATTGGCTCATCAAGCCAGGGCCATTCGGCCTGACCGCGGCCACTTGGTTCCCTCATACTGATCAGATACCCCCTATCAGAGGAGAGCCTGATGAAGGCGATCGTTTACCACGGCCCCGGCAACAAGGCGTGGGAAGAGGTGGCTATGCCCACCATCAAGGAAGACACGGATGCGATCGTGCGGGTGGACGCCACCACGATCTGCGGAACCGACCTCCACATTCTGAAGGGCGACGTGCCCGCCGTGACCGATGGCCGCATCCTCGGACACGAGGCGGTCGGCACCGTCGAGACAGTCGGCGCCGGCGTCAAGACCGTGAAGCCGGGTGACAGAGTCCTGGTTTCGTGTATCACTTCTTGCGGTTCGTGCCGTTACTGCCGGGAGGCCAGCTACGGGCAGTGCATCGGCGGGGGCGGCTGGATCCTGGGCCACAAGATCGATGGCACCCAGGCCGAATTCGTTCGAGTTCCATTCGCCGACACGTCCACCTACAAGGTCCCGGCGACAGTGAGCGACGAAGATGTTCTGATGCTCGCCGACATCCTGCCAACGGGCTACGAGGTCGGAGTTCTCAACGGGCGAGTCAAGCCTGGCGACGTCGTAGCCGTGGTCGGAGCAGGCCCCATCGGCCTGGCCGCGATTCTCGGCGCACGCCTGTACAGCCCGGCTCACATCGTGGCCATCGACCTGGCGGACGCCCGCCTCGATGCTGCCAAGCGCTTCGGTGCCGACGTTGTCATCAACAACTCGACAGAAGATCCGATGGTTCGGATCCTGGAGTTGACCGATGGCCTTGGCGCCGATGTCGCAATCGAAGCGGTGGGAGTACCCGACACCTTCGAGTTGGCAGCCCGTCTCATCCGTCCCGGTGGCTACGTGGCCAACGTCGGCGTGCATGGCAAGCCGGTGACGCTGCATCTCGAGGATCTGTGGATCCGCAACATCACGATCACGACGGGTCTGGTCGACACCTACTCGACACCAACATTGCTTCGCTTGATCGAGAACCACCAGATCAATGCGAGCCTGTTCGCAACCCACCATTTCGAACTGGATGACTTCATGAAGGCGTACGACGTCTTCGCCCGGGCGGCCGACACTGGCGCCCTGAAGGTCGTCGTCACTCGACAGCCATAACCAACCGAGTCAGCGGCCGGACACGGCCGAATGCTCTGCGCAGTCGCATGCGGCTGCGCAGAGCCAATTCTGGGCGGTCCGCTCAGGTACCCAGGTCGAGCCGATAGGCACATTGATCCAGGGTCGAGCCGAGAACCCTGAAGGCACCCTTCATCTGAAGCCGGCTCAGCCGGTCGAGCTCGTCGGGTATGACAAGGTCGTCCGGCGGCAGCCCTGCCTCGAACTGGCGAGCCTGGTGTTGGAATCTGACTTGCTGTAGTGCTTTGAAGATCTGCGTCAAGGATGTGCCCGTTTCCGACCACTCCGGGTCCTGGGCGACTCGCCGAAGCCTTTCGAGAGTCGATGGCACTGCGACTCCTGCCCTGAGCGCCAGAACCCGAGCCATCTCCGTGGTTGGAAATAGCCCGGTTTCCTTGATATCGAACATCCTGTTTCTGGCGCCGGAGATGCGCTTGATCCGGTCGAACACCCCCAGAGGCGAGCGGTGGGCCAGGGCAAGGCCACCCATCCTCCTGATGAAGTGAGAGTTGGTCGCTGCGTGTGCCGTCATTCGATCGAGCTCGGGGGTCACATCAAGAGTTCCGGCAATCTGGCGGTAGTCGAACATGATCCCTGACAAGAAGCTGTGGCCTCGGTCCGGCTCTGACATCCATTGGTCGAGACGGCTGACCCAGTTCTCGAGGGACATCCTCCAACCAGGCTCAGTGCTCATGACCCGCGACTCACACTCGGGAAAGCCCGCAGCAACGAGAGCCCCTACCACTCCATCGGCCAGAGCAGCAAAGTAGGCGTCGTGAACCTCACCCTCCTTGGCGTAGATCAGCGCATGATCCTGATCGGCCGTCAAGGCTTGCTCGCGCCTCCCGACGCTGCCAAGCATCAGCCACGCCCATCCGGCTGGAGCAGGACCGAGGCGATCAAGCCCAGCATCCAGGAAGCGGACCGTGAGCCGGTCGGTCAAGGCGCTCAGCCACAAACCGACGTGGGCTGCGTCGACCCCCGCCCTCCACAGATCAACTGCTGCGCCGGGAAATTCATGTCCGACCACCGTGAGTTCCTCGGTAGTTCGAGCGGAATCGATCCGGCGACGCAATGAGAAGGGTGTTCGACGCTGGAGGTCGAGCAACTCCAGGTCGGAGACCATGCCTACCACCGCCTCACCCTCCATGACCGGAAGGTGGTGGACACCCGCCTCCAGCATCTGCAAGGCGACATCGTCGATCGGCTCATCTGGAGAAACGACCCTTGTCGGGAAGGTCATTGCATCAGCGATCGGCCGATCTGACGACCACCCTTCCGCCAGTACTCGCCGGCGAAGGTCGGAGTCGGTGACGATCCCGTATCCGGCCGGGGTACGAACCAGGATCGCGCGATGGCTGGCCATCATGCGGCTCGCCTCCCGGATCGAGAGATCACCGTCACAAACCGGGGGCGATGAGCTCATGATCGAAGCGACGATCCACGTTCCGGCTTCGGAAGCCTGTCTCGACAGCGGACGTCGCGGAAGGCGTGAAGCTTGATCTGTCAAGGGGACGCAGCTGTACGAGGTCGCAGGTAGACAAACCAATAGACGAGTCCGACCAGGACGCCCCCACCGGCCACGTTGCCGAGGGTGGCCGCGGAGATATTGGTGAGAAGCCCGGCGCCGTCGAGGCCCGCGAGACGATCGGAGGGCAGCGCCGCGGCTTCGACGACAGCGGGCTGTTTGGATAGGAGCAGGCCCATCGGTATGAAGTACATGTTGGCGATGCTGTGCTCGAATCCGGCGGCAACGAAAGCCGATATGGGAAAGATGATCGCCAGGACCTTGTCGGTCAGGCTGCGGCCGGCCGTGGCCAGCCAGACGGCCAGACAGACAAGCGCATTGGCGAGAATTCCCCGCATGAATGCCACCCCGAATGAAAGGCCCGCCTTGGAGGCGGCAATCGTTAGAGCCGTGGCTCCCATCGAGTGGTCAGCGACTACCCACCAATCGGACAGGTAAACAAGCACGACCACCGAGACTGCTCCCACAGCGTTGCCGACATAGACGATGGCCCAGTTTCTGAGCAGCCTCGACAGGGTGATCTTGCGGCTGACCCAGCTCATCACAATCAGGTTGTTCCCTGTGAACAGCTCTGCTCCGGCGACCACGACCAGGATCAACCCGAGGGAGAACGCCGCCCCCGCCAGCAATCGCGTCGGTCCGTCACCGAGGCTCGAGCGCGTGCTGACCACGGTGGAGAACACTGCCCCCAGGGCGATGAAAGCTCCGGCAACGACGCCCAGGACCAACGTGGTGAGGGCAGAGGCGCCCGCCTTGGCGACGCCCCGGGTCTGAACGAGGAGCGCTATCTCGCCCGGTGAAAAGCTGTCAACACCGGCCATCGGATGCTGCGACGACTCGCCAACCTGGGCATGTCCGGCTCGAGGTTCGGAGTCGCTCATCGTCAAGCAATTCCTTCACCACTCGGGGGAATAGGAGACGAGCGTTCGCAAGTAGGTGGCGCGCTCGTAGGTAGAGGGATCGGCAACAGACTTCTGGCTCAGCGATCCCTTGGCCTGCTCGAGCGATTCGTACTCACGCTCAACCAGCCAGGAGCGAAGGCCTTCGATGGTCTGGCGGAGTCGCTCGGGACCATGACGAAGGAGAGCCGAAGCCATCATGACGACGTCCGCTCCCGCCAAGATCAGCTTGGCCGCCTCCTCCGGTCCGTCGACGCCCGTGGTCGCGGCCAGGGAACATTCGACCCGTCCGTGCAGAATCGCAATCCATCTCAATACGAGTCGAACCTCGGCCGGTGTGGACAGGACCAGGTTGGGAACGACCTCCAAGCGGTCGAGGTCGATGTCGGGTTGGTAGAAACGGTTGAAGAGCACCAGGCCATCGGCTCCGGCCGATACCAGGCGCTGGGCCATGTGGGCCATCGAAGAGAAGAACGGCCCAACTTTGACCGCAAGCGGCACGTCGACAACCTTGCGAATCGACTCCACCAAACCGAGATAGCGGCTCTCGATCTCATTGCCTGAGATCGTCGGGTCGGCAGCCACCAGATAGATGTTCAACTCGAGGGCGTCGATCCCCTCGTCGGCCAGGACCCTGGCATAGAGCGTCCAGCCCCCCCTGGTGGTGCCGTTGAGACTTGCGATCACGGGGATCGACAATTCCGCTTTGGCGGCGCGGATCAACTCGAGGTAGCTGTCAGGCCCGGTGTTGTAGTCATTCATCTCCGGGAAGTAGCCGTCGGCTGCTTCGGCAAACGAACCGCTCGCCCATTCAGTGCCGTGGTAGATCGCCATTGCCTCGTGCTCGACCTGTTCCTCGAAGAGGGAAGGAAGAACCACGGCGGCCGCTCCGGCCTCGGCCAGGCGCAACAGATGGTCCACGTCGGCCGTAAGGGGAGAGGCGGACGGGACCACCGGATGAGCCAGGCTCAAGCCCAGGTAGTTGGTCCGAAGATCAAGGGTCATCGGTCCTCCAGTTCGCTGTACTCGGCCGTGCGATGGACTTCCACCATCTGCTCGTAAAAGTGCCAACGGTTGTCTATGTCCTTTTGCGCCAGGGCGAAGAGTTCTTCAGCTCGTTCGGGATTGGCGCGGGCGAGCATGTCGAAACGGGCTTCCGTTCGGGCAAACTCCTTGAAGGGGATGCTGGGCGCCCTGCTGTCGAGGCGGAGACCCGGCTTTCCCTTCGCTTCCAGGGCCGGGTCGAAGCGGTAGAGCGGCCAGTGACCCGATTCCGTCGCCTGCTTCTGATGGTCCATCTGCATGGTCATGTCGATGCCGTGGGCGATACAAGGGCTGTAGGCGATGATCAGGGATACCCCGGGGTGAGCTTCGGCTTCGGCAAAGGTTCGGACGGTCTGAGTCATGTTGGCGCCCATGGCTATCTGCCCGACGTAGACGTTGCCGTATGCCATCGCGATTTGTCCAAGGTCCTTCTTGCCGGTGGCCTTGCCGCCCGAGGCGAATTTGGCGACCGCCGCCCGCGGCGTGGCCTTGGAGGCCTGTCCGCCGGTGTTGGAGTAGACCTCCGTATCGAGCACCAGGACGTTGACGTCACGACCCGATGCGAGGACGTGATCCAAACCACCGAATCCGATGTCGTAGGACCAGCCATCGCCACCCACGATCCAGATCGAGGTGCGCACCAGGGCGTCGGCCACCGATTCGAGTCGCCTCGCCAGGGTCGAGTCGATGTCGGGCAAGATCCGGCGGAGCTGTTCGACCCGGGTTCGTTGCGCCTGAATCCCGGCTTCACTCGATTGATCCGCCTCTAACAATTCGACGCCGACTTCCCCGAGGTCATCCAGCAACGCAGTGACTATGAGCTGGGCTTCGGCTTCGAGGCGCTCCACCCCGAGCCGCATACCCAGCCCGAACTCGGCATTGTCTTCGAAGAGCGAATTGGCCCACGCCGGCCCCCGGCCGTCGGCATCGACCGACCACGGGGTCGTGGGAAGGTTGCCTCCGTAGATCGAAGAGCATCCGGTGGCATTGGCGATGATCGAACGATCACCGAACATCTGCGAGAGCAGCTTGAGATATGGGGTTTCCCCGCACCCGGCACACGCGCCCGAGAACTCGAAGAGTGGCCTGGCAAGTTGTGAGCCCTTCACCGATTCGAGCTTGAGCAGGGAGCGAGGCGGATCGGGGATGCCGAGGAAAAACTCGAAGTTGGCTCGCTCGCCGTCCAAATCGGCTGGTTTCGGGACCATGTCAATTGCTCGGTGCCGCACTTCTTCTTTCGAATGAGCCGGGCAGATCTGCACGCAGACACCGCAACCGGTGCAATCGTCGGGCGCCACTTGAATGGTCAACAACTTCCCTGCGAACTCGCGCCCATCGGCAGGCTTAGACAGGAAGCCCGCCGGAGCATTCTCCAGCGACGAGAGGTCAAAGACCTTCATCCTGATCGCGGCATGCGGGCAGACGAGGGCGCACCGACCACAGTCGATGCAGATTGACGGGTCCCAAAACGGGAGCTCCTCACCGATCGATCGCTTCTCCCACTTGGCAGTGTCGGTGGGGAAGGTACCGTCGACGGGCATCGCCGAGACCGGGAGCAGGTCTCCCCTGCCTCCCATCATGATTCCGGTGACTCGCTGCACGAAGTCGGGGGCCTTTGATAGGCGGTCGGCAAGGGAAGGAATCGCCGATCTCTCGAGGCCCGCAGCAAGACCGTCAACCGGAATCTCCACCTGCCGGAGACCATCGAGAGCGCGGTCGACGGCGGCGAAGTTTCGTCGAACCACGACCTCGCCTCTCTTGCCATAGCTCTTGGAGATCTCCTCCTTGATCGCCTCGATGGCTTCATCGAGAGGAATGACCTTGGCGAGGGCAAAGAAGCAAACCTGGAGGACGGTATTGATGCGTCCCCCGAGCCCTACTTCCTTGGCTACACCGGCGGCGTCAACCACCCACAGTTCTATCCCCTTCTCGATGATGCCGGCCCGAAGGCTTGGAGGCAGGTGGCTCCAAACCTCGTCGGCCGCGTACGGGGAGTTGATGAGCAGCTTTGACCCCGGAGCTGCGGGCTCGAGAACGTCGACATCGTCGAGCAACTGGAACTGATGGCAAGCGACGAACGTGGCCTGATTGGGACCGATCAAGTAGGTCGAGACGATCGGGCGCGGACCGAACCGGAGGTGAGAGATTGTCCGGGACCCGGATTTCTTCGAGTCGTACACGAAGTATCCCTGCGCAAACAAGGGTGTGTTTTCTCCGATGATCTTGACCGACGCCTTGTTGGCTCCGACCGTCCCATCGCTCCCCAAACCGAACAGCACAGCACGGGCCACGTCGGCGGGTTCGTCCCACGAATTCGGATCGAACGGAAGGCTCGTGCGAGTCACGTCGTCGAAGATGCCGACGGTGAATTGCCGGCTCTGGTCCTCCTTGAGAAGAGCCTCGAAAACGGCATCAACCATGGGCGGGGTGAACTCCTTTGACGAGAGCCCGTAGCGCCCGCCGAGGATTGTGGCCGGTATCTGGCCCGTTGCAGCGAGGGCCGCGACCACATCCACATACAGAGGCTCACCGACCGCTCCGGGCTCCTTGGTCCTGTCGAGTACGGCGATCGCCTGGGTCGAGAGGGGAATCACGGCCCGGAAACCGTCGACATAGAACTGGCGGTATAGGCGAACAACGATCATCCCCACCTTCTGCCCGGCCCCGATCAGCTTCTCGACGGCCTCGGCGGCGGCGCCAGCCGCCGATCCCATGACCACGATGACCCGATCGGCATCCGGGTGACCCACGTAGTCGAAGTTGTGGTACTGCCGACCGGTCAGAGTGGCCAGGCGGTCCATTTCCTCCTGAACGATTCTCGCCACGGCGTCGTAGTACGGATTCACCGCCTCACGTGCTTGAAAGTAGACATCCGGGTTTTGGGCTGAACCGCGCAGCACGGGACGATTGGGATTGAGCGCCCTGTTGCGATGTTCGCCGATCAACACCGGATCGATGAAGTCGCGCATCTCGGAGATGTCGAGCGCCCAGATCTTGGCGACTTCGTGAGAGGTTCGGAACCCGTCGAAGAAGTGAAGGAACGGGACTCTCGACCGCAGGGTGGCGCTGTGGGCGACGAGCGCGAGATCCTGGGCCTCTTGCACCGACGTCGAGGACAGCATCGCAAAGCCGGTCTGCCTCGCCGCCATGACGTCGGAGTGATCGCCGAATATGGACAGGGCATGGGTGGCCACCGTGCGGGCCGCGACATGAATGACCGTCGGCGTCAGTTCTCCCGCGATCTTGTACATGTTGGGGATCATGAGGAGCAAGCCCTGGGAGGCGGTGAAAGTGGTGGCCATAGCTCCGGCCAGCAAGGCTCCGTGAACCGCCCCGGCCGCCCCGGCCTCGCTTTGCATCTCTACAACGTCGGGAACGACCCCCCAGGCGTTCGGCTGACCTCGCTGCGACCACGTATCAGCGAGTTCTCCCATCGACGATGCGGGCGTGATCGGATATATGGCGATTACTTCGCTGAGGGCGTGAGCCACTCTGGCCGCGGCTTCGTTCCCTTCGAGCATGAGATCGAATCCCGGCATCAACGAGCACCGAACATTGCGTTCAGGGCGAACGGATTCATGTTCTCCACATCCTACGGTTGGCCTCACTTGAGTCTGAGAGGGCGCGATTCGACCAACCAGGGCCAAACGCACGGAAGCCCCGCCAAACGGCCGGGGATTGACAGCATGGGACTGGGTCCCCTTGTCTGCCGGCGCGGATTCGACCACCATCGGGTTCAGCGAACCTCCCCAAAGGAAAGCAGGTAATTGATGAGCGACTCTTCCCCCAGAGACCCCGCTTCTCCCAGAGACCATAGGGGACTCAACGTGATGACCCTCGAGGAATGCGAACGGATGCTGGAGGTCCGGTCCATCGGAAGAATCGCGCTGCTCGCGGCCGGCGAGCCCCTCATCCTTCCGGTTCTTTTTCAGTTCGTTCACGGAACGATCGTTTTCAGAACGGCTCCGGGGGAAAAGCTCGATGCCGTCTGGCAAAACGCTCCGGCCGCCTTCGAGGTCGATAGCTGGGACACACCGACCCGCTCCGGCTGGAGCGTCCTGGTGCGAGGACGGACCGAAGCCGTCCACGATGAAGACCAGATCGCCGAACTCGAAACCCTTGAGCTCGAGGAGTGGGTGCCTTCGGTGCAACCGACCACCTGGGTCCGAATTCACCCGGTTGAGATTACGGGCCGGCGAATCGGATAGAGACTCGAACACCCCGACGAGCAGGACCTTCGGCCCTGTGCGCGGACACCTCATGGCGCCACTGTGGAGATACGACGAAGGTCGAGAAAGAGGAGACCCGTGGAAATCAGAGCCCTTATCGGCAACGGAGCCGTTACCACCACTGCCGAAGTCACCCTGCACAAAGCCGCCAGTCGAATGGTCGAGGAGCGGGTCGGATCTCTGGGAGTAATCGATGGAGACCTCCTGACCGGAATCATCACCGAGCGAGACATCCTGAGAGCAGTGGCAGGTGGCGTTGACCTGGGCACAACCACGGTCTTCGACTGGATGACACCCCGACCAGACGTGAGCGAACCTGACATGGACGTCAACGACGCGGCTCAATGGATGCTTGCCACCGGTTATCGCCACCTCCCGGTGGTCGAGGGCAACCGGCTGCTTGGAATCGCCAGCATAAAGGACATCTTGTGGGCAATGACAGAGCCCGGCCACCGATAGAACCAACTCGGGGGAAGTCCCAGGGCCTGCTACCCAAGGGACCTCGTGCCGCCGGGTCTCCCCAGGTCGAATCCAATTGGGCCAAATCCAATTGGGCCAGTGGAGTCGCTGGTCCGCTCGGGCGTCGCATCCCTCCGCATCTGGAGGCCGACGTTTCTCAATCCGATCGCGACGCCCTGATTGGATTGCCCTTCAGCTGAAAGGGCCCCTAGCCCAAGGGCTCAGG